>DATKTW010000160.1:0-16037 GCA_035530895.1 Candidatus Nanopelagicaceae bacterium | reverse complement strand
TTTTGAATCAAAAATCCTTCTTAATATATCATTTCTTTTGCGCGAGTATCATAATTCTGTCAGTCTTTATACTTAATTTTTATATAATTTCTATGCTGTTTTTGACAATCTTAAACTCGTTAACCTTACTTAATATTTTTTATATAACTATTGCGTGTTATTACATTTTGAAATTGGGAGTTAAGGTAGATGTTATCTCTCAGGAAAAAGTTATGGTAATAGAAAAATACATTCGTTATTTAATAATGCTAGAAGCTTTCTTCATAATATTCACCATCTTTAACCAACAACTTCAATTTGAACTAGTTTTTTCAGCATACATATCGATAGTTCTTATTTGCTTGATTATCAATTTTTTATCAAAGAAGAGAATTTTGTTTTCAGAAAAAATTTCGAATGGATTTAATATAGTAACTTTGTGTTTCACCAGTATTCTCATCTCTTTTTATCTATATTTGTTTCTATCTACTTCTGTTTATGCATATAATATTCCTCTGCTGATCTTAGGCATATCTCTATTATTACCTCTGTTTTATTCCCTAAATAAGAATGTTTTCACCAAATTTATGGAGAGAATGTTAATAATAGACAGTTTAGTCATATCTGGATTAGTAATTTCGCTTCCTTATATAATAGGATCAGATTTTAATAGATTAGGTGTAGCTGTAGATTATTATATAATCAATAGTGCTGCAATTGCTTTATTTTTTGGATTCTTAATTTTTTTAGAATTTCTCTTTGATAAATATAAACTTAAAGAATCCTATTTCGTTTCTGTTAAAACTTGCCAGGTTATCACCTGGATGATTTTATCTTTAATTATCTCTGCGAAGTTTTTTGCGGTATTAAACTCCATTACTCATAATGTTGGAATCGATATCAGTTGTTCCTCATTAGTATTTCTTGTTTTGAATCTCGTTATCTTAATTCCGCTTGAAAATCTCAAGCAGAGGATATTTGAAAACGAACAAAGTAAATTTGATTATTACAGAATCTACAAAATATACGAATATACTAAAAATATATCTTATTTTTTCATCGAATTTATAGTAGCTTCGCTTACTATTTTTCTGTTTCCATTACATAGTATTTATTCAATATTTCAGCTCCAAGA
Source organism: Candidatus Nanopelagicaceae bacterium (assembly GCA_035530895.1). Taxonomy (GTDB): domain Archaea; phylum Asgardarchaeota; class Lokiarchaeia; order Sigyniarchaeales; family SOKP01; genus SOKP01. The sequence goes on along the minus strand of DATKTW010000160.1, from coordinate 14,923 downwards.
GTCCCTACTATTAACATTAACTACATATATTGGAATATTTTTGTTAACTTACCTAATAGTATCAACTGTCAGTCGTAACTTATTCAAAATTGAATTTTCAAGACTCAGGTGGGCTTTTGATTTATCCGCATGGGTATTAATTAAAATTTTATTGTGTTTTTATATTCTAATTATCCCTGCTCAATTATCTCTGATACAAAGGATTGGTTTACCTTTGGTAATTGTACTCTTCATCAGTCCTATTACCATTTATTATTTAAGAAATAACTTTTTTATCTCTGATGATTCTCAAACATTTTATAAAAGACTCATCTATTATATTTTCTACTTTGTCTTAATTATTATATTCAGTGAATTATATTGGAATTACCGTCAAATTTTTCCATTTTACAGCGTATATCAACCATTACGACTCATTGTTTTATTCTGTGGTATATATTTGTTGTTCAATTATTATCTGGTTAAATACAATGATACAATTGAGAATGTGTCTGAATTCAAACTAATAAAAATATTACTAGGTCCATCTCTACTTATGCTTTCTTTCTTTTCTATCTTTCCGAGTGTTTTTGAATATTTTGCTTATGTATTTTTTATTATTATGATCTACTTCTTTATTTCCAATAGGAATCGCAATTTTGTATTTCGAATTATTAGCTACTTCTCACTCAGCTGGTTAATTTTAGTAAGATTGATTATAACATTAAATTATTATATGTTACTTCCTTCATTCGACATATTCGACTTCCCTTTTTATCTTTTTTATTTCAATTTTTCGTTAATGATTGTCTTATTCTTTTCTATTGTGTTAAACATACGGAATGTTAATGTAATCGAAAAATTCGCTTTATATATATTAATATCGATTATAACCTTTAGTTTACTACTCTACAATACCGTAATTCCTTTAATTTATAACATTTCTTTCTCTCTGTTCTTATTTTTAATATTAACAGGTAATTTCTACTACAAGCAAAAAAATGATCTTTATAAGTGGTTCATCCGACCTTGTGTTTTGCTTATGGTATTTAACCTAATAAGTTTCTTGTCTTATTATATTCTATTTAGTAATCCCATTTTTATAGATTTTAATCCAATACTGACATTCACTCTAACTTTAAGCGTTACCAGTATTTCTTATGTGGGAACCTATAATAAAGCTCCTGAGAATTTCAGACGACATTCTTTTTATATTGCTTTTTCATCCTACATTATTTCTATTCCAACTTTTATGTATTTTTTCTTAAATGCCTTTTTTAATTTACCTGTATGGGATCCTTTCTTGCTTATTATAACCATCAATATTGGTATCCTTCTATTCTACCTATCAGTAGGCTTTTACTACTGGAAATTCTCTTGGGTGATATGGAAAACAGGGTGGAGGTTATGGATTATTGTTCCCTTCGTAAATTTTTATATCATTAACGAGAGTTTTACCGACATTAATATTTATACTAACACATTAAATTTCTTTGGTATCCTCAATTTTAATGGTTCATTTATAATATCTTTTACAATTTGTGTTTTACTTTCTCTACCTTTTTGGTACTCATGGATAAAAAATCATTTCTCCAAGATTCTACTAATAGTTTGGAGTTTTAGCTTATTCTTCTTATACTGGTTTAGTCAAAATGTCTTTTTTGACAATATAGTGATTACTAATATAGTGTTTTTTGTTTTTGCAGTATCTCTTCTAATGCCGGTGATTTATAGAATGAAAATGTGGAAGATCATTACTCTCTTATGGCTATTTTACATCTTTATAAATGTAAGCTTCCTCGTTGTATTATTCCAAGAAATTTCATTACCATTAGAAATTAGCTTATCAATTAATCTAATCGTATTGGGATTCTTTTTCGTTATTTTATCATTTTTCCCGAATTTAAAAAATTTGAAAAACATTATACTTGTAAGTTCTTATTTTCTTTCTTTAATAGGTATTTTTCTAACTATTTTCTTGATCATTAATTCAATAATTCTAAATTTCTTTATATCAATTAACCTCTCTTTCATAATACTCGCTTTCAGTCTATTTTCTTCAAGGCTCCTTAAACTCAACAGAACTTTTTTTAACATCATAATCTCGTCTATACTAATTGTAAATTTCTCCTTTTTTACCTACAACACGTTTTTATTAATTCCTAATATCGAAATCATCGCTTTATCTTTAGCAATTACTGTTTTTGGCGGCTCGATTCTTGTATTTAACAAATTCCGAATGATATTGCCCCTTAAAAAGATATTTCCGCTAATGATTTTATCGATTGGAACATCGCTTACTTTATCATCATTGGTTTATGTTTTCTTGCCAGGATCTATCTTTTTATTGTGTGCGATATTCATATTTGTTAATTTAATTTTTATTAGGCCAGCATTATATGAATATCGTTTTATTTTATGGTATATTTCACCTTTTGCTTTAACATTATTAACTTTACAATTTATAATATTGATAGAGTTATTTCAATCTCTCTATTTTATAGTTTTACTTTCACTTTTGATTTATTCCGCTTATTTTTCGGTATCAAGATATTTATTTATGAAGAAAATCGAAGAACAGTATTCTGAAAAGGATTATGGTATGAAGAAATTTGATTCAATCATGTCTTTATTATCGCATTTTGAACTTGGTTTGTTGAGTTTTGGATTGATTCAGGATTTATATGGAGCAATTTTATTATCCGCTACTATATTTTTCCTCTCCACCTTATTAGATATCCATGTTTTAAAGAGAAGTATAGAAAAGATCATTTATTTGTTGAATATCATAGCATTTCTTGTAATTTCGATTGGTGGATTAATTTATTTTATTCAGTTTACAGGAACGGATGTAACATTATTTGTTTTAAATTTAGTAGTATTTTTGATATTACAGTTCTATACTTTACATTACTTATCTTATTATATCGAAGTATTCACTAAATACGATGCTAATAGAATAAAGGAAATTAGAAATCAAGCACAAGCAATTCTACTGAATATTATTTTTCTTGTGATTAGTATATACCTCTCTCTATTATTGAATGATTTACTCTTAGCCTACAACCCGCTATTATTAGGAATTCCTTCATTGAGTTTCGTTCTTACTGTCTTTTCATTTCTGATGTTTCTATTAAATGGTTTTTTAAATCGCACAATCGAAGTTAAATATAAGAATATTATACTTTTCTCTACTTTCATAGCATTCCAAATATTTTTTGGTATTTTCTGGCTCGCTCTCTTTTCAACATTCGCAATACTTGATTTTTTCAGAATCGCTTTAGCTATACTGTTTGAAACTATACTAACCGCTTACACATTACATCTATCGAAAGGTGTTATAAAAAACGAGGATTGGGTTACAAAGACAAAGAAACTCTTTTCAGTTTTAGTATTTACCATTTACGTAGAGATTTCAGCCATATTTCTAGGACTCTTTACGTTATTTATTGGCTTATTCGAAAGTCTGCTGTATTCTCAAATAATTCTATTCTTAATCAGTATTTTAGAAATAAATGGTATAAAGCGTTTAAAAGTAGGGTATATGGATGTTGTCCATTGTTTAAGTTTCTTAAATATCTCCTGGACTCTTTCTCTGATTTTATTATATTTATATGGTTTTTCAATATCTTCACTTTTCTATATATTTTTGATATTTTTATTAATGCAATTTTACACTAACATCTCATATTTCAATATTAGGCGTAAAATTAATCCCGAAAAGCTAGAAATATTTGGAAAATGGAAAACTAATAGGCAGAATTTCTTAGGGATAGGTTTATATGCCTTTCTAATAATCAACATCTTTAATTCGTTGACTGCATTTGGTATAGTATTCCATATAGCTATCCTGATTTTAAGTATTCTAACACATTTGATTGGTTTGTTAGATAAGTTTATTTTAAAGTTTTTAAAGAAAACCTCGAATTTTTTTATCATCACTTCATGGATCGTTATGATAGGTTTCTCGATCTTATTTTACATTGATTGGAATTCATTGTTTTTCCCACACCTTTTCCCTATCACTATAATATTTTTTATAATACAAATCGCATACTTTTTTCGGTTAATATCAGAGTGGGATTATATCAGTTCCAACATATCCAAAATTAAAAAGTGTCTAATTCTAATCATCTACTTAGATTTAATCACATGGCCTTTATATTATATTAATCCAGATTATTTTATTTCGTTTAATTTATCGATATTATCGTTTATTATCTTACTAATTTTAACCTTCATCGACAATTATATTAAGGTTGTAAGTGATAAGGCTAGGAATTTTATCCGGATTTCAAGTTTTATCTGTATTGAAACCCTTCTATCGTTAGATATTTTTATAACATTAGAATTTTTTATAAATCCGAATCTAATTTTAAACTTGTGCATAGCATTATTCATTTTTATGATAATAAATTTAGTTCTATTCAAACCTTTTAAACGCAGCAAATTATTTTCCTTCTTGTACTCCGTATTAATGTTCTTGCTATTAAGCTTAATTACTCTTAATCTAACTTCATCTGGATGGAGCTTTTCTTGGATATTAATAGGGACGATGTTATACCTGTTTATTTTTATGTTAGAAGAATTGAAAAAATTCTTAAATAATATTATAGATAATCTACGATTTGCTCTGATTAAATTTAAAAATTTCCTTGTTGGTGTTTGTTATTCTATTTTCAATTTCTTGAAAAAACACTTTAAATTGATAGGAATTATTTTATGCCTGTTTGTAGGGATAATAGTTGGAATACTCTTCTCCAACATTGTTTTAGGATTGTTGAGATGGGATCACGCATCTCTTTTAGGTGGAGCAACTGCGGGAATTTTAATCTTTTTACTCCCATTCGCGAAAACAGATGATTTAGATCAAGTTTTTAAACAAAGAATGCAGCGTTTTATAGGACTTTGGATATGTTTTACCATATTCGTATTTGCTTTGATATTACCATACTTAACCTCTTTTATTTTTGGAATAATTCTGATATTATCCTCAATAATTATATTAGGAGCAATACTTGCTATTTATGTTTACAGAATTGAAAAGAAACAGAAGATTTCAATAAAGTGGAGGTTTTATACTACAATAATTTTAATAATACTAACAGTTATTTGGGCTATATTATTAGTTGTTCTTTATCTTACTGAAATTGTAGTATAGTTTTAAGTAGTTTTAATTATTCGAACTCTGACAATAGAGAAGTAGAACAAAAACATTAAATAAAACAAGAAAATCCAAATAGTAGCTGTATTATTTGGTCTAAGAAAGATTTTTTTCCTTCCATTTGCTTAAATGCGTCTTAAAGTCATCATCACTCATTCCTATTGAATTTAAGTTGGATTTTTTCGTACTTTCAAATTTAGGAGTATGATCAGCAGAATTTCTTTTGAATCCTAAGGACCAATCGAAATATGAAACTACTTTTGATGACATAATTTAATTTTACCATTAGGCAATAATAAAGTAATACGGTCTGTTAGTTTTCTAAAAAATAATCCTAAAAATGGCAGTAAAAAGCGTGAAATCATAATTGAACAATTAATTGAACAAATTCAAAAAAATTACGAAAACTACAATTTATTATTAATTTTTGATGAAAAAGAGAAATTTTATAATAATTAGTTCAAAAAATAAATTAAATATAAACAATATTTATAGTGAGTAAGATGGAAGAGAAAAACAAAACCACAATTTTGAATGTAAGGGATTGGATTGTTCTTAGCACTGTCATGATTGGAGCAGTATTAACGATTCTTGCTTTAGTATGGCAGGTACCTCCAACAAGAGGAATTGTTACAGTTACTTTCTTGCTAATGGTAGCATTTATTCTGTTTGTAAATTCTGTTTCTGCAAATTCAAGGGCGCAATTTGAGCTAAAATTAGAGGATTTTGATGAGATAAAAGTTAATCGATTCGTGAGCTTCGCAGAATATACTTTTGGTATGGGTTTTACTTTAGTTATAATCGGTTTTTCAATTTTAGGGTACGTGTACTTATTAGATTTTATCGGACAAGTTTTATATGCATTAATGCTCCCTATCGTCTTTTTAGCCGTTGCGTGGATAATGATTATAATCTACAACACAATTAACTATTCAGGGAAATCCTTTAAGGGTTTAAGGAACATAAAAAGAAATTTATGGGTTATAATGGAATTTATATGTTTAGTTGCTATCTTTTTAGACTTCTTTCTGTTTCCTTTTATTATCTAATATTATCGAAAAACTATTTTTTTTTTAATTTTTATTCTACTATACTATAATGAATTCCCGGTCTACCTACACCTTGATTGGTGGTAAATTCTTTAATAAGCCCTTCTCTAACCAAAAAATTTAAGATTTCTTTTAATTTACTTCCACCTATGCCAGAAGATTTACTCAAATCTCTAGTCTTTATCATTGCTGTATCCTCGATTACGCTGAGTACTTTTTTAATCGGTTTTGGGTAGACAATTTTAATTTGATTTTTAACTGTTTTAATTTCTAGCATCGTTTTTGCCTGTTTAGCAAAGGGGCCACGAAAGCCATCAATGTGAAAAACCGTATCTTCTTTAAAAATGATGGAATTTAAATAATTTTCGTCAATAAGTATGTTTCCCATATTTACTATCTCATCGTTAAACCTAATCAGTTGGCAAGTTTTTTCTACAGTTTGAGTTATATTCACTCCAATTCTTTTTAGGATACTGGTTATTTCTTCAAAATAGTTAGAATAGCCTTCGAAATCTAAATCTGAGAAAAAAAGTTTTATATTTACTCCCCTCATGAATGCTTGATAAAAAGCGGGTTCTAATTTTTTTAAAATTGATGGAGGTAAAGAGCTCATAATAATTTCTTTATTTGAATTTTCTAATAAATTATAGAAATTTTCGAATGCTAAATTGAGATTAGAATAGTGATAAAAACTGATATCTCTGACACATCTCCCTTGTAAACTATTCTGAATTTTTAATTCTTCATCTAATTTATTAACTCTATCTTGTAACACATTAAATTTTTTATTTATTAATTCAGTTAAGGATATTTTTGGATTTATTTTTATAAAGATTCGAGGTTTTGAATCAGATGATTCTACTAAACCATTTTCTCCTAAAATTATCAGATTATGGTGCACTTGAGTATAGGAATAATTTAATTCTTTTTTAATATCATTAATAGTTCCAAATTTGTGGGTTAATAAATAATTGTAGATTTTTATTTGAATTTCAGATAAACCAATCTCACATAAAAGCCCACCAATTTTATTAGCACTCATTTTCTACAGAAATATGATTTCTAGTTTTATCATTATGTTACTAATTTGTGACATGCTCTTATATATTATTAGTAAATCAAATAATTTAATATTGTCACAAATTATATTATAATATAAAAACCTAATAATTAAAATTAAGTGAGAATAAAATGGCTCAGTGTAAAGAATGCAAATTTTATCAACCTATAGACGAATCAAAGGGAGATTGTTTCGGACACGAAGTTCCAGCGACTTTAGATTCAAGTAAGTGTCCAACAAACAGTTTTCAGCCAAGAAATTAAGAAAGTGAAAATATTATGCCGGTAAAAATAGATTTCAAGAAAAATATGAAGGATTTTTACCAACCAAACCCAAAAGAAGTTGTCTTAGTAGATGTACCAGAAATGCAGTTTTTAATGATTGATGGGATGGGATCACCAGGCGATTCGAAAGAGTATCAAAACGCTCTTGCAGCACTATACCCAATCGCTTTCAAAACAAAATTCTTAAGTAAAACAAAAGGGAAAGATTATGTTGTCCCCCCCTTAGAAGGATTATGGTGGGCTGATAATATGGATGATTTTATAGAAGGAAATCGCGATAAGTGGAAATGGACTATGATGATTATGCAACCTGATTGGGTTACTCAAGATATGATAAATGAAGCAATTTTAATAACTAGAGAGAAGAAACCTGAATTTTCAGTATTACTTCCTAAACTCAGACTAGAAATATATAAAGAAGGTAAGGCGGCTCAAATTATGCATATAGGTCCTTATTCGGAAGAAGGCCCAACCGTTCAAAAAGTGCATGATTTCATTCAGAAAGAAGGAGGTAAATTTAATGGTTTGAAAACTAAACACCATGAAATCTATTTAAGTGATCCTAGAAAAGCTAATCCTGCCACAATGAAAACTGTTATACGACAACCTTTTATCTAATGATTTTTTGAATTATTAATAGTAATTTAAATCAGAGGGGAAGGTAAAAACAATAAAAAAATCATTTTTTTTCTTTTTTTTTAGTTCTTATCTCATTATAAATACAACCTAACATGTAAAAAGATAAATATTTAAATAATCAATAATCATTATATCAGTCACTGGTATTCCAGTAACTGGTAGTCCAGTTACTGGTAATCCAATAACTGTTAGTAATACAGGTTTTTAAAATAATTATCTATGATTTTGAGCAAGCATGGTTGAAAATTATCACAAGAATTTTGAAAAAATATTGAAAAAAAACTTTACCAATATTTTTGTTCTTTCTATCCTTGAAAAAGGGCCTTCTCATGGTTATAAGATAGGGAATGAAATAGAAAAGCGTACTTTAGGAATGTGGAATCCATCTGCATCGACACTATATTGGATATTAAATAACCTAAGGGATAAAGGATTCATTAAACTCATTGAACAAGAAAAAAATAAGAAAGTATATGAAATTTCAGATACAGGTAAAGAAACATTAAGATTAATGAAATTAACTCAACGTAAGATAAGAAATACATATCGTCGGTTTTTAGCAGCATCAATAGAAAATAAATATTCAAACGATATAGAGGAGCTTGAACACTTTGAGGAAATTCCTTCAATCCAAGTGTTACCAACCGCTTTAAGAGCAGAAAGGTTCAAAGGCAATTTATCCCTTGATGAAAAACTACTACTTCTTGAATCTAAAAAAGCAGCAATTGTAGAAACTCGAGATAGAATGAATGAATATATCAATGACTTTGATGAAACAATCTTAAAAATTAAAAATGAGCTGGACAAGGAGCAAAAATTATAGAAATAATGAATATAAGAGAGATAATATAAAAATGAGTGCTAATACAAATAAAAAAACAATTAATTTCCTTAGTTTTCTCATATCCTATAGATGTACTAATGAATGCAAGCATTGTGCTCTTCTAGCATCTCCAAATCAGGATGATATTAAAATGGAATTAGGAGATCTAAAAAGATACATGGAAGACATAACATCCAATTATATCGTTCAAGAAGTCGGTTTTTTTGGAGGAGAACCCCTACTCAATTTTGATTTACTAATTAGTTTTATTGAAGAAGTAAAGAAATATGATATTCCAAAGATAGGATTACCAACAAATGGATATTGGGGGAAAAATGATTCAACTGCTAAGAAATATGCCCTAAAATTAAAAGAGGCGGGATTAAATACTATTGGTTTTAGTGTTGACGCGTTCCATCAAGAGCATATCTCGCTCGATGTCGTAAGGCGAGCAATAAATGCAGCTCATGAAGTTGGAATTGAATTGATATATTTAGTAGCCCAATATCTAGGACCTGAAAATGAAAAAAATCTTTTTAACGAACAAACTAATAACATCACTGAGGTTCTTTCAAAGGAATTTGAGTTTTGTCAGTTAATAAAAAGTGAGGTACAAGTGAGAGGTCGAGCTGTAAACCAACTTGCAGAATATTTCTCAATGACGACAATACCCTCAGATAGGTGTTTGATTTTTAAGCTTCCGATGTTTATGATAGATCCCAATGGATGGGTTTTTCATCAATTGTGTCATGGAATTTGTATTGGGAATGCCAAGAAAAATTCTTTATCTGAAATAATAAGGGATTATAAGTATAGAAAACATCCGATAATAGGTAAGTTAATAGCTAATGGAGGACCTAAAAATCTTCTTGAAATTGCGATCGAAAAAGGATATCAGCCTCAAAATGGGTATGCAGACAAATGTCATCTCTGTTCTAGTGTGCGGAATTTTCTTCGTCCTTTTTATCCAAATATCCTCGAACCTTCAAATATTTACTTCTAAACCAATTCATTAAGACACGATAAAATTTATGATTTTTTTAAGTCGGATTCCTTAATGTAGCAAGACATATCCATTTGATGAGATTTTCTCATGATATCTGACTTTACCATTTCTTCTAGTTCAGGAAACTCAAAAGGAAATATGCTTTCAAAAGCTCTTTTCAGTAGTTCGACATATTTCTTCTTATCATACTGATGCTTTTTATCGTCGTAGATGTCTGATAGAATTACCTTCTTCTCAGGAAATTCCGGATCCGCTTCTGCATTCAGTATAATATACCGTACATTTTTACCAGGAGTCACCACAACACCTGATCTTTCTAATTGTCTTGCAGCAACAGCTTGATAGGAGTTTACCTTGTATTGTGAAGGTTTTCTAGAAATTCTTTGGCGAATTGTAAGTTCATCACGCGAAACTTTACCAGTCTCTATCTTGTCTATGTAACGGTAGAGCACGCTCTTGGCTTTTGGGATTCTTCTCATGAATTCTTCGGTCGTAGTTGCTCCCTGAAACACATCTATAAACGCATACTGTGCGTCTTTAACGATTTTTGGGATATCTCTACGTCGAACTTCGACGCCTCGTACTTTTATTTCTCCGTTGATTTTAATACCCCAGTAGTGACTCAGCGCTGGGATGTCTGGTTCTGCACGAGAGGGAAGAAAAACAATTACATTGTACCTTCCATCCCAGCTCATTGGAATACCTACGCTTTTAGTGATTTCTTCTGAGACTTCTTTTGAGATTTGTTCGAATTCTTCGGGACTCCGATTTTTTGTGTCTTTCAACCATATTGAATCGACAATTCCATGTATAATTTTACATCCGTGTTCTTCAGCGATCTCAGCAGAACGCATGAGAAACTCGCGAGCAAAAGCACAAACTGTCTGATGCGCTTCGATCTTTCCAAATCGAGCATTCTTGAAGCCTAAATATCCAAAACTTACTACAAGCACCCATTTAAGAGCGATATCAGTGAAGTTATAGCGAACATTTCCGGTTTTGCGGACATATTCTTTGTACTTCAATCTCTTTTTTAATGGCAAACTTATAGCTTTTGATATAATACCTTCTCTTTTTGAACAAATATGAAATTCCAATCCCGGAACCTTTATACCAGTGCCATCGTCTTTACAGCACTTACAATTTATAGTCTCTGATGAGATGTTAAAATTAGCCATTAAAGAAGGATACATCGAGGAAAAATCTAGTTCTACCACTTGGTCAAATAATCCAACGATTGGTTCGAAGATATGGCCACCACGGTCGCTTTTAATTAAGTCCATTCCAGTATTGAAGCCTTCGGGGCTCTTCTTGAAAGGAGGAATCAGATGGTCAAGTTTGTAAGCGTAATAAAACTGTATTGATTGGAGCGCTCCCCCGATGGTCACGCGACTTAATCTTTGGAGCGTAATTCTCGATATACGGGCAACTTCAATAACTCCTGGAATATTGCCTTCAGAAAAGTGAAGGCTGGCATAAGTGGTTGTATCTAAGTGAAATCTACCAGTTAGATACACTTGAGTTCTTGAACGCCGTCTAATGATACCATAGGACATGTAGTGATCTGAACCCCCCGAAAGCTCGAAGATACACTTTGCCAATGGTTTCTTATCTCGGGATAAGTAGAGGTCACTTGTTATTCGATTCTCTGAAGCCCGGGCAACCAAGTAAGGGAAGAGGAATTCGTCCCCATTTTGCGTAAGGATAATATCGGGATTAAGGCGTTCTATTTCTTTACTGATAGTCCTTAAAATTTCTGCTTCATTTCTCTTGTCAATTACTATTTTCCGTTTTTTGTACCCATCTGCCCGAGGAACATTGTCTTCGTCATTCTGAACTATACTGATTTCAGCATAAGAAATAGGATCGTTATAATATGGCTTAATTCCTTGGTAATTAATTTTTACATCTAACCAGACGGCTCTTAGTGGGGGTAAATCGTAGAAAAGTTCTTCATTATCGTCCTGTAAATCTATAGAAACAAGACGCAAAAATCTAACATTCTTCCCGCTGCTATTTTCTACCTTAATCTTAAAGCAGCAAAAAGACATAGGGAAAAGGTCGTTGACATAGAAGTACATCTGAGTAATTGGGAGATCCGTATTAAACAGTGTAAATAATCCTATTTTATTGATTTCTTTAATAGTTTTCTTGAATACCGACGGTTTTTCAACAGTGACGCCAAGAACTTTCGTTTTTTCATGGTCCTCTAGCTTCACATATTTTTCACAGATACGGACTTTCTTTACATTCTCATTTTGAGTAAGAATAAATTTCATTCTCTTTAGGTCATTACCAACATCATCTTTAGGAACTGCGAAAAATTCAGGATTGAACTGATGGTATATTCTTATTACTTTCTGTTCTTTTGCGGTTTTTACCCAGAGGATAACTCCTTCGCTATATGTGGATACATCTAGAAGCCACCCATTAAAAGTCGTTTGCGAATCCAACTTTATTCTATTCCCTTTATTAATTCCTCTAATTCTTCGATTTTCTTCTCCAATTGCCCAATTTTCCTTTCTTGTTCAATTGCAAACGAAATAAAAAGAATTTCGGAGAGCATTGGGCGAGCTCCTAGGCTACCAGCATCAGCATGGATTCTAGCATAATTCATCAATTTATTAAAAATTGTTTGGTCCTCTGGCCTAAGTGCTCTTTTGAAGTCTTTCCAACTTTCTATTTCGTGCTCTAAAGCGGGTCTAAAAGCAGGTACTGTCCTTCCCATATTTTACACATTCGGTATTATTTCAAGTATCTCGCTAGTAAATCTTTAAGGAAATTTAAAGAAAAATACCTTTGAAATTTACTAATTTTTTTGGTATAACTCAGATAGTCGTTCTCTTCTTCTTAGCTCTCAATATGTTTTTAAATGATTCCTCACATTTTTTTTTATGAATGAAGAATTAAAAAACTGGCACGCGCCTTGTGGAATTTACTGCAAAAGGTGTCCAGGAGTTCAATCCTTTAATTGCAAGGGTTGCCGAACGCTTAAGGGTCAGATATCGAAATTTCCAGTATGTAAAACCTTTCAATGCATCATAAATAAAGGCTATGAGTTCTGTTACGAATGTGAAGACTTCCCATGCGAGAAATTGCAGCCCATTGTTAGCTTCGAGATTTTTACACCACACAACTCAAAGGTTTATAATTTATTAATGATTGAGAAGTTAGGCCTTAGCAAATGGAACGAGATTTGTGAGGAGAAATCAGACCTTTACTATAGAGGTAAGAAAGTTCAATATGGAGGAGATCCTTTGACCCTCGAAGAAAAAGATCCTAACTTCTATAAAAAGAAAGAATAATTGGATACATAAAAGGAATTCATTCCCTAATACAATTATCTATTTGCTTACCTTCCATTCGGTATAAGCTTTTGTCATTTTGCCGCAATAAATTGCTTTCTTTCCAGTCTCCGCTTCAAACTGCATCTGTAATTCTTTTTCACTTCCTTTAGCTGGTGCCTTTTTTTTTGCCATTTCTTATCAGACTCTTTATATTTTTCAAATATCTTATATTCTTATTTCGATTCACGTTATTTAATATTTAAACATTTCCTTAAGCTAAAACCAGCAATCTAAAGTCATGTTTTTCGTAATATCTGCCAAATTTCTTTTAGGAATGCGCGGCTTCCATTTTAGAAGGCGATTTTCTGGCAAGTAAGGGTGTTGAACAAGAACATATTCGGTGTATCGCTTGTCTTCGTTTATCATTATTAATACGCTTCCAAAGTGGGAAAGAATTTTTCCTCCATTGGGTCTGTAAAGAGAATATTCGTTCATAGGAGCAGTTAAGAGGATTAAAGGTTTTGTTTTGTAAAGAATTGCTTTAATCCCACTTATGGCTCTTAGTAAATCTTCAAAAGTCTGTTTTTCGTAGCCTTGAAATAGCGTAGTGATGCCAGAGATTAGAACAACTTTTATGTCTTCAAGTTTGGAGAGTCTATTCTCTAGAAGTTCTACCATTTGATCCCAAGTAAACGCACGAGCAATAAGGATGTTTTCTAACACTTTTCGAGGTGATAAATTTTGGGAAACAGCAAATTTACTTACATTATAAGGATTAAAGCGATTATTTGCGTCAATATACGCAACCTTAATTTCCTCTCCAAGACCGCCATTACCGAAAGATTTCTGAGCAATAACAGAAGTGGTCAATAAAATGTTCGAAGTTTTTTTTTTGTCTCCATAAAGAAGATAAACCAAATCTTTATGAAAACCACCCTCTCCCAATAGCTCGTCCAGCGTTGAATCACCGCTCGAAACTAAGGGAACTCTCTTGTTTTTCCGATACACTTTTAACCCCGATCTGAAAGACATTATATAGGTGAAGTATACTTCAAACTAAAATTGTGTAACTCCGACAATTTTCTAAAATTTGCTAGAAGCATAAATAAATTTCGTAAGATAATTACTTAAGCTAGAAGAGTAATTCTCTTTAAAATGATTAGCATTTCATGGAGACAGAGGGAGGAAAGTGAAAGTAAAAATAAAAAAAGATTTGTAATTTCGAGTTTTTAATGTATCGACAAAAATCATTGCAGCAATTTAATAGAATTTAAAATTATTGAAGTTCTACTTTTTCAGCAAACATTCTAAAAAAATGATCACTAATTCAAAACTTTATAACTAATATCGTCAATATTAATTATTAACAAATTTAATTTAATCAAAAATGGATTAATGTGAGTGTTAAAAATGTCAAGTCCATACGAAAGTAGATTTTGGCGAAAAAATTGGGACCCAGGTCTCACTGATCTCGATCCGAAAGAGTTTGAAACTACATATCCTGAAATGTTAAGAAATGCATTCGAAAAATACCCAAATAATTTGGCGCTTGCTTTTCAAGGTTTAGATATTAATTTTAGAGATTTAGATAGATATTCCAATCAGTTTGCTAACATGTTAATAGAAAATGGA
>DATKTW010000159.1:0-13132 GCA_035530895.1 Candidatus Nanopelagicaceae bacterium | reverse complement strand
TGTCCACCGCCGTTGACCGCTTGGCTATCCCTGCTACTCTAAGGTGTTATTTATCGAATTACTATCAAGTCATTGTTAAATAGAAGATGGATGCACAATTTTGCTTGATTTTTACCCTGTGAAAAGAAACATGAATACGAAAACAACTGCCATCATACCAAACATGAATATCATTTGAACTCTGCTTTTCTTTTTCCGCTTTTTTTGACTGATCTGATAATTATCTCGACAATTTTGGCTACAAAATTGCTTATCTGTTGGCATTGCTTTTCCGCAAATAGGACAATGGCTATGAGGTCCCCATTTCTTTTTAATCTGATCTTTCCAAGTAGATTGAGACATTCTCTTTTTACTCAAGTGTTAAGTTTTTAATTACTATGTTAGAAAAAGGTGCTAAATTTTAATATTTTATTATAAAAAAAGTTATTTCGTGATTGTTGTGCCTATATTCACTTTTTCGTTATTCCATAATTTTTTAAATTGATCTAGCTTCGAGCCCGAAATTACCGATACAACGACATTACTTCTTTTTAATATCTGTAAAGAAACTGCATCAAAAATCCTATATTCTCCCGCCGCAGCTTGAGTATCTTCGGACATTTCTAAAATAATTTTTTGAAGGGAATCGTAATTAAGTTCTCTCAATAATTGTGCGTCATCAAATACTTTTGGATCTTTATCGTAAATGCCATCAACATCAGTGAGGATTACTAATCGCTTTGCTTTTAAAAACTCTGCTACTTGAATAGCTACAGAAGTCGTTGATTGTCCCGGTTGTAATCCTCCCATTACTGCAACTTTATGTGAATTAAGAGCAACCGCTAGTTCTTCGAAAGATTTTGGAACCTGAGGATAAGCAAACTCTTTCATGTTAGCTATCATTAATCGAGAGTTTATACGCGATATATCAATTCCTATCATATCACATAATACTTCATTGTCAGTAAATCCTCTTATTGCTTTAATGTATTGTCTAGCGATCGTTCCTCCTCCACAAACGATAACGATTGAATCGTAATTTTTGTTGTTTTTTATTATATCGCAAAATTCGGTAATTTTTTCATAATTTATAGTTCCCCCTTCAGAAAATAGAAGAGAGCCCCCAAACTTTATCACAATATTCTTTGTCATAATAAACTATAATTGATTTTTATTTTTTAATTATACATATAATTAAATTGGGAAAAGTAAATATTTATTGGGTATGGTAAGTAATACAAATAAAATTATTGTTGAAGTTCCCCACCGTATTTCGGGTTTTTTTGAAATTGTAGATAAAGAAAACGGAATTCCAATTAAAAATCCGGAAAGAATTGGCTCTCGAGGAGCCGGGTTTAACGTAAGTGGCGTCGGGAGAACACTTGTATCATATGAAAGGCTTGAAAAAGAAGAGGATAGTCAGTGCTCGATATACATTAATAAAGAAAAATTAGACAATAAAGCAGAAACAACATATTTCATATTCGATTATATTAGAAAACTGATTGATTACCCTATTATCGTAAAAATAGAACACTCGTTTGATTTACCCGTTGGTTGTGGGTACGGAGCAAGTGGTTCAGGAGCATTAGGAACGATTTTTGGACTGAATAAACTATTGAACCTAAACTTGACTAATTTAGAAAGCGGAAGGATAGCTCACATTGCTGAAGTGGTTAATAAAACGGGATTAGGTACTGTTTGTGGTCAATTAGGAAAAGGTTTGTGTGTTTTAAAAGAACCGGGTTATCCTTGTACTTACGAGCGTATAAAACACCCAAATGATCTTTTAGTCATTTGTGGCTCTTTTGGAACGATAAAAACCAAATCAATATTATCAGATGAAAGTTTAAGTTCAAAAATAAAGCAAGCTGGAAAACTTGCGTTGAGTGAATTAATGTCAGAGCTTAATTATAGGAATTTTGTTAAAGTTTCATTCCAATTTGTAGAAAATACACAAATCATGAATATGTTAAATTTAGAGAAAGTAAGCGATCTAATAAACGATTTATGGAAATTGGATATAATAGGAGCAAGTATGAATCAATTAGGTCGCTCTGTTTATGCATTTTGTAAAAAAGGAAAAGAAAAGGAAGTGTTTGAAATCTATAACACATATAAGCCTGATATAAAAACATTTAAATTAACAATTAATAACGAACAGGCCCTAAAGTTTAATTAAAAAAGAAAGAAAATTAAATAGTGGGCCTATAAAGAGCATTAAAGTAAATTACTCTTATAAGCGGCACCAAATTAAGGTATTGCTCCAGCTTGACCAGGCATTTTATCCACCATATATATGAATTTTAATGTTTTTAACCTATTCTTAGAAGTTTAAATACGAATCCAAATAACTTCTTTCTCTTACACATTTTAATTTCAATTAGTTTATTTAAACTTCAATAAAATTTAGTCAATTCTCATTTTCAGGAACTTAAGAATACTCTTTTGAAACCATTTAAATTTAATCATACTTTAAGAATAGCGTTAGGTTAAATCAGATGGTAAAATTGGATTAACAAGTAAATTTCGGAAGTCTTTTAATGAAGGAACATCTCCGTATTTCTGTAAAATATTAATTCCAATGTAATACATAAAAGCGTTATTTGAATGTGCGGGATTTGACATTCTTTCTATTCCTGTAATCAAATCTTCATCGCTAAAAACTTCAAGATTTTTTCCATATCGCATTAGTTCTTTCTCATCGTACTTATCAACTAAAGCATGATATGCAAAATTATACCAAAAAAGAGGAATTTTCGCTTTTACAATATCTTGTAGTTCCAACTCTTCAAGAGATACCTCTTTTAACGGATCTGAACAAAATTCATTTAACCCAATTTCTGCTACTTCTTGATTTGAAAAGAGTACAGAAATCGCTTTTTTGGCAATTCCTTCTGAAATTATTAATTTTGGTGAATGGAGAATCAAAATGGAATGTTCAAATTGGTTTAACTCGCGATAAAGTCTCTCTTCCTTTATAGCAAACTCAGTATGATGTCCTGGATATGCTTCATGAGAGGAATATGTTAAAAACGCAGTCCAATACATTTGGTATTTAGGATTAACCTCAATTCGACTAACAAATTTACCCAAGTACCAATTATAGCAGCTCCATTTTACTTTTTCGCTTGAATTATTATTTTTTACTACATCTATAATTATTCTTTCGTTTTTTGGTAATAAATCTATGAATAATTCCTTAGTTTGTTTTTCTGTTATGTCGACTGCTTTCTTAAAGAAATTATAAACTTTTGATTCAGGAACTTTACGAGTAATTCTTAATCTATTCATACGTTCTTCTAAACTTCCAGATCCTTTGTATGCATCCTCAATCTCTTCCTTTAAATTATCTAGCTCAGCTTCTTTAGCGGGTTGTAAATCTACATCATAAAGTTTTATAAATTGATCTTTAATAGAAATATCAGAACTTTTTAAAATTTCTATTGAGGTTTTCATAGCTACTAATAACTTTTCGATATACCGTTCGCGTTCTTTGTCGTAACCTTGAGCTCCCAATTGTTTTATTAAATTGTTGGAGTCATTTAACAATTTGTTTGGAGCTGTTAGAGATTCATGATCTACAATTTGCCGGAGTTTTTCCGGACCAAAATAAAAATCGACATAACCTTTAATATGTTTGTCAATTCTGAGTGCTAATAGTAAAAAATCTTCTCCAAACTTGGAAAGTTTTGCCATTTCTAACAGATAACAAGAAAATCTTGTATAAAAAGTTTTATAAAACTAATTATCGAACACTATTTGTTTTTGCTGAATTTAATGATTTGGATTTTATTGTAGCAGCCTCTACTGCTCCAATTAATGTGGCTCTTATCTTTGCTGATTCAAGTTCGTGTATAGCAGTGATAGTAGTGCCTCCTGGAGTTGCTACCATATCTTTCAGTGCTGCGGGGTGCATGTTTGTTTCCAATAGAAGTTTTGCAGAACCTAAAGCGGTCTGAGCAGCTAGTTTTAGGGCAATGTCCCTAGGTAATCCCATTTTTACACCCCCGTCAGCTAAAGCTTCAATAATTATAAAAATATAAGCAGGACCACTTCCGGATAAACCAGTTACTGCATCTAAATGTCTTTCTTCTAATTCTACTACCATCCCTACAGAATTAAAAATTTTTTTAACAAACTCTAGTTGGTATTCTTTGACATTTTCATTACGAGCTATCGCTGTAGCGGCTGCCCCTACAAGAGCGGGAATGTTAGTCATTATTCGTATTAATGATACGGGTTTAGTAATTATTTTAGTAATGTGAGTAAAAGAAACTCCCGCTGCAATAGATACTATTACATGCTGCATAGATATTGCCGTTTCTATTTCTCTCAAAACAATATCCATTACTTGAGGGATAACAGCAATTAAGACATGTTTAGAAGAATTAACTAAATCGGTATTACTATTAGCACAATCTACATCTAAGTCTTTGGATAGATTGTGCAATTTCTCTTTATCTACATCAAAAATTATAATTTTGTTCTTATCAATCGTATTAGTAGAAATTAGTCTTTTTAAGAGAGCAGAACCAATTTTACCAACACCAATTATTCCTAATTCCTTTTCGTACATAATAACAAATCAACAATGTAACCAAATTAATATTATTAAAATGAACTAAAAATATGAGTATTTAATTACTCATTTTATCTATTTTTAAAAGCTTTAAGCATATAACTCAGCTTTTAACTCTTCTATGAGATGTCCTTTAATCGTTCCATTATTCCTGTCATATCCTTCACATACTATACTCCTTACGCCAATTATATCGGGCATTATCTTTTTTACCATTGGGAGGGAGTCCATCATTAAATACCCCGCTAAAGCGACTTCTAGATTGAGTTTTTTTGCTTTCTTTTTAAACAGCTTTAATTGCTCAACGCTTAAAAAATCAAATAAACCTTTTCCATCTTTGATGAATGTATCAAGCATCACTATATTGGCCCCAGATTTGGCTGCAATATTTGGGAGTAATAAAAAATCTGGTGATGAATTCATCCTTATTCTGTCTGCATACCCGGCTACTACAATTTTTATATTTTCATTATAGGTTTTTACAGCTTTCACAACATTTTTCATTAAATATATACAATCATCCTCTGTAGTTGATTCTTTAAGACCTATTTTAATAATATCAGCTCCGGATACTGCTGCGCCTAAAGCGGCCAAAGAAGCTGATCCAGGTAAATTTGGGAAGTCCCCTATGGCTGCACTTAATAATTGAGAACTATTTGGAGGTATTAAACTCTTCATTTTCTTTATAATCCACGGAAAATTAGCTCCTAAAGAACCTTCAATGGGATTTTTACAATCTATGTAATCTACATCTTTTTGTTGAACTACAACTTTAGCTTCTTCTAATGATTTAGGGCTTACAAGCAATCTGATACTTTCTCGCATAACCGATCACTTATTATATGAAGGGATTTAAATTGACCAAATTATCTAATTAGATACTTCTAATACAATATCTTTTATACTTCAAGTTATAAATTATCTTTTATTTTAGGATATTTAAAATTTGATTAAAAATGTTAAAGACAGAAAATGATATAAAAATTTAAATTAAATAATTATTATTAAATATCAAAAAAATTATGAATTATTATGTCTCCGAAAGAAATCACAAAAGTCGATATAACAAATGAAGTATTCAGAGAACCATTTGAAGTGATTAAACAAATATCCTCAAATTTAGATGGGTTGAAATATACTAAAGTAATTCAAACATTTGTGATGGAAGATCGAAGGTTAAACCTCTCGTTAGAAAACGAGGGATCCAGTTATTTTAAGGGTAAAGTGGTTTGGATTGGGAATCGTAAAGATGATAGTGAGGGAACTATCTTTTGTGTTGATACCCGAACCGAATTGAAACAAATTAATCCTACAGCGGAAAACACAGATAATATTGTGCTCGATATAAAAAAAGAAGTAATACGTATTTCTACGGCATCAAAAACAAAGTGTGCAGTGTGTGGAAAGAATATCGAGATTTTTGACGAAGTGGCTGGCTGTCCAATTTGCGAAGCGAAAGCTCATAAGGATCACATAACCGATTGGGTTAGAATGAAGCACGCTTGCCCCGTATGTAAGAAATCTTTAAATGTTTCAAGCTCGGGTGTTATTTTTATTGATTAACTTTTGAGAAAGCTTCTTAGTTCTTCGATTTTTATAGACCCGTCGTGTAAAGCTGTCCCAATCAGAACCCCTGAGAAGTTATTACTTTTATATTCCTTAATATCTTGAATGTCTTTTATTCCACCTCCAACAAGTATTTCACCGTTAAAAACTTCTCTTATCTTTAAATAAAGTGCGGGAATTCCTCCCATTTTCTGTCCAACTTTAAAGAGATCAAGTAAAATTATATTATTTACGCCTAAATCTTCAATTTTAGGAACAATTTCAAGTATATTTTGATTCCTAATTTCCTTTATATTAGTTAGAATAACTTCGTTGTACATATCGATGCTTACGACAATCTTATTAGTATCAAAAAGTTTTAAACACTCTGTAATAACTTTTAGGTCTCTTAAGGTTTCTAATCCTAAAACCAACGATTTTAGATTAAGTCTACAATATGTTTCTATATTCTTATTGGTTTTTATTCCGGGGTCAATTATGATCTCAACCCCAGGAATATCGAGTATTTTTGAAAGGATTGTGATATTAGGCTTTCTTTGAAGTATAGCATCCAAATCGGCAATGTAAAATTCGTTGAATAAATACTCATTTTTTAATTTTAATGCAATTCGTATTGGGTTACTATCATTAATTAAAACTGATTTCAATGGTTTATAATTTTCTCGTTCTCCTTTGATTGCGTGCACAGCTTGAGAATTTAATATATCAATAACTGGAATAATCCTGAATCTATTCATAATTACGACAAAAATATGATGTTTGATTTAAATTATCAATAACAAATTACCAATATGAGATACTCTTTTTTTTTAAAAATAATGATTAATTAAGTATTAAATAATTTCATTTTTAAAGTATAAAATCTAATTTTATCTTTGAATAAAGAAAACTAAACAAAATAGTGAGAGAAATGAAGAGTGAAGCGTACCTTAATAAAATTATTGAAGATACTGGACTTTCTAAAAAGGAAATACAAAGTTTAGTGGAAGAGAAAAAAGAGGAATTAAAGGGCTTAATTTCAGATGAAGGGGCATTGTTTGTAATAGCTAAAGAACTAGGAGTAGAAGTTTCAGGTGAAAATCAAGAGCTTTTGAATGAAATCGAATTAAACATTTCTGACATTACCTTGAACATGAAAAATATTGTATTAGTTGGTAGAATTAAGGATATTTTCAATCTCAATAGTTTTAATAAAAGCAATGGGGAAGTCGGATACGTGGGATCTTTTCAATTACATGATAATACAGGGGATATTCGAATTGTATTATGGGACGACCAGGTAAATGTTTTTAAAGACGAACGATTTGAGAAAAATGAAATCGTTAAAATCTTGAATGGAAATGCAAAACAAGGAAGATATGGGGGAATAGAAATTCATGTTGGAAGATTTAGTAAAATTATTTTAGCCCCTGAGGATGTTAATTATAAGAAATACACCAAAATAAAGGAAGAATTTAAATTAATAAATGAGATTAACGAAAAATCAGGATCTATAACAATTGAAGGAAAAGTGATGAATCGTTTCCCGGTACGCGACTTCATTCGGAAGGACGGCCAAAATGGAAAGGTAAGCTCGATATTGGTCCGGGATTCATCAGGTAAAATTAGAATAAGTTTTTGGAATGAGGATATCGATAAAATAGAAAACATTGAAATAGGTGATTTCATTTCTCTCAGTAACTTAAATCCTAGAAAAAGTAATTTTACTGAAGGTCAAATAGATTTACACGCAACTTCCTGGACACAAATTACGAAAAAAGACAAGGAAGTAAAGTTTGACGTACAAAAAATTGATAGCATCGATACACTTCAAAATCAAAAGGGTTACATATCTTTTCAAGGAATAATTTCAGCAATAGATGATTTAAGGAGAATAACTTTAAAATCTGGTGAAGAAATTTCATTATTAGGGTTTAATGTGAGTGATAATACTGATTCTATAAGAGTTACAGCCTGGCGGGAGAAAGCAGATGAACTTTCAATGTCCCTGAAGAATGGAGATGGAGTTTTGCTGAAAAATGTTGAACTTAGATATAGTAACTATTCACAGAAAAACGAAGTAACCATTGCTATTGACTCGAGTATAGAAAAAATAGATTTAGAGATTGAAAATATTAAAGTATCTGAACCATCGTCAAAATTCAAACAAGGTAATTTTTCAGGAAATTTTACTGATATTAGCACTATCCAAAGCTCTGGATTTTTTGAAATAAAAGGTGTAATATCTAACGAATTAAAAAATATCAGATTTTACGAAGCCTGTTCTGAATGTAGAAGAAAAATAGATAATTGTACATGTGATAAAGCAGGCAATAAAAAACTTACAATGATTACTAGTCACTTTCTTGAAGATGAGAGTGGAAAAATTAGAGCGACATTTATTGGAGAAGCAGCAGAGAAATTAGTTGGAGAAAAAGCAGAGATAATTGTAAAGGTTAAAGACACTCCCGATTATGAAAAATTGTTGAAAAAGTTTTCTTCAGATATCATTGGTAGGGATATTATGATTAAAGGCCGAGTAAAATTTAATGATTACAGTGATTCTTATGAAATAGTGGCTTCAAACTTTCAAGATATTAATGTTGATGATGATTTAGAGAATCGAATAAAAGAAATTATGACTTAAATACATAATAATAATTAAAACCATCTACATCTATCTTTTTTCTAATTCATTAAATTATAATTAGATAAAAAAGTTAAATGTATTGAAAAGAACTATGAAACAAGTAAATATTGTTGGGTTAGGGGAAGTAGTTCTAGATTGGGTTGCTGAAGTGCCCCATTTTCCAAAACCGGATGAAAAAATTGATGCTTTAAGTGAAAATTATTTTCCTGGTGGAGTCACTGCTAATTATTTAGTGGCTCTAGCTAGATTAGAAGGTCGTTGTGGATTTATTGGAGCCGTTGGAGATGACTCGTATGCCGATTTGTTAATCGATGATTTTTTAAAAGAAAACATAGATACAAGCTATATTGTTAGAAAACTCAATAAAAAGACGCCAGTTAACTTTATTTTTGTGGCTAAAGGCGAAAAAACTATTATTCAATCTCCACATATGCAAACAACAAGATTAGACATTGAAGAATTACAAGAATCCTCCATAGTAGATTCTAAACTATTGCATACTACTATTATTCATCAGGAATTAACTGAGAAAGCACTTGAAATAGCAAAGAATAATGAAGTAAAAGTAAGTATCGATTTAGAGTCTCAAATTGCATTAAGGGGTTGGGATAAATTAAAAAATATTCTACTAAAAGCGGATGTTTTACTTCCGAACAAAGAAGGGGCAAAGTTAATTACAAATAGCGATACTCCTCAAAAAGCAGCGAAAATTTTAGTGAAAAAAGGGGTACCTATAGTAATTATCACATTAGGAAAAAATGGTGCTTTATTAACAACAAATAATTATCAAAAAAAGATACCTGCTTACCATATAGAAAATCTTGTAGATACAACAGGTGCAGGTGATACTTTCAACGGTGCTTTTTCTTTAGCTTATTGGATTAAAGGTTGGGATTTAGAAAAATCCTGTATGTTTGCCAATGCAGCAGCTTCATTAAAAATACAAAAATTAGGTGCGAGAACTGGAATGCCAAACAATCGAGAAATTTATGATTTTCTAAAAGAGAACGAAGATAATTTCTTTTAACCTTTATTATCGTATTTTTTTATTTCATAGGATAAATTACACAGATGTTATTAAATTTGCTACTATTTGTAAGCAAATCCAATTTCTGTATATGAAAATCTTTTGAATCAGATACATTTTCTTCATTATATGGCCACTTACCTATTAACATATCGCCCATATTTTTTATATTTCCTACTAAAAAGCCCTCTTTCTTTCCATCGTTTAATTTCGTGTAGAGAATGGTGATATAATAATTGATCTCGATTTTAATGGATGGATTCCCATTTTTTATTACCTCTTTTATATTTTGAAAGTGGACGATATTAGAATCTTTCTGGCTCAAAACTCTCAGAGTGGTAAAGAATTGAGAAGAAATTTGAATTTGATTATCACTAAATATATCTTTAAAGGTTAGCGAGTATGAATCGCTAGAATCCTCTTTTGTCCCTTCAAATATAACCTTGTAAAATATCGAGCTCATTGAATCCTATTTTATTATTTTTTGAAATTACGAGATTTTAAAAAAAACAAATGAACATCTAACATTTAAAGTATCGTTAACTTCGCGGTTTTCCCATCATACGTTCTTGAATGATAATATTTTCCTCGGGGAATCCTAAATCTATTAGAAATTTTTTCAGCTTGAATTTGTGATCGCCTTGAAGTTCGATTTCATTACCTCTCACAGTCCCTCCAGAAGCACATTTTCTCTTAGCTTGCGTAAGAATATCTTTTAGATTCGCATCTATGTTCCCTTGGAATTTGATAACTGAAACAACTCGCCCCCATTTACGTCGATCGTTAGAAATAATAATTTGTTGTTCATCTGCGCTTAAACTATCGCATATACATAAGTCTTTTGGAAAACTACATATTGGACAAATATCGTCGTCTTTAATACTCTTTTTTCACAACCTTTATTATTGCAACATATAAAAATACAATACTAAAAAATAATAGACCTAAATCTTATAAAAACCTTTTTTTATTTTAGTTTTGAATAATTTTAAAAATGCAAAGTTTTATACAAAGTGTAGTTTGGATTAAAATTGTAAACCAAACAAATTCTTTCTAAGTATAAAAAATTAACGATTCTTGAAATAAAAAATGATGAGTTCATGGATTTTTAAAGTGATCGTTGCTGGAGCCGGTGGAGTAGGAAAAACCGCAATGGTAACTCGGTATTGTACGGGCAAATTTGAAGAAGGTTATAAAATGACGATAGGTGCGGGATTTCATACTAAGTCAGAAATGCTAGACACAGGAGAATCCGTAAAAATGCAATTATGGGATTTTGCTGGAGAAAAAAGATTCCGAGAACTTTTGCCAGATTATTGTAAAGGCGCAAGCGGAGGATTAATTTGTTTTGATATCACTGATTACGATACATTTAGAGAGATTCCAGTTTGGCTTAAAATTATTCGTCAAAAAGCGGGTTTCGTGCCAATTATACTAATGGGGATGAAGTGGGACCTGCAAAATCACGAAGTTGACTTCGACATCGCAAACGATTACGCTCAAAAAGCTAAATGCAATCAATGCGTTTTCACCTCATCTAAAGAAAACATAAACGTCAACGAATCGTTTCAAGCTATGGCAAAATGGCTCATATTTTACGCAAACCAAGCTTAAGTTTAACTTCTTCTGTTAAGTATTATTTCTTTATATTTGAAATAAAACTGATACTCTAATAATTAAATCTATCAAGAATTCTATCTTTTTAACAAAAATAGAGATCTTATCCAAAGCTTTTTATAGATTTGTCATAAAATAAATATTATCCAATCTAAATAATATGTGGAATTAATATGGAACTTTTTTTTGTATTCTTTTTCTCAAATCCAATATTCCTGATTAACCAATTATTAAGAGCAATTACGATCATACCATACAATATTCTATTGCTTTTAGCAGTAAAAAAAAATAAGCAAGAATTTCGTAAATCGAAAATGATGATGATATCATGTTTGGTTGCTTTAATTCTTTCTGTAGCTTATTTTTTTATTCCTGGAATTGTCGCAATAAATGTAAGTCAAGAGGAGAGTATAATTCTCACAATCATATTCAGTCTTTATAATGCGGGGTATATGGTTCCATACATCATAACCCAAGGTGTTCTTCTGCTCATATTTGGAATAAAAAATAAAGAAAAATATAATTCTTTCATATTTATTGCAGGGATGCTATTAACTATTGATTATACATATTTAATAATCAGTAATTTCTTCTTTTTGAACTATGAGTTATACTCAACATTTCGTTTATTGTTTAGCGTATTGGGATACATCAATTTTGCTGTACGTATCAGTGCTTATGTTTTCTTACTAATACAGGGAATCAGGTATCATCAGAACCTTTTTACAGCTCTTGGGATAACGATGGTTTCGCTTCATATAGCCTTATTTTTTCTTTCTCCTATCATAGTGTCGTTAACAATTCAGTTTTTATAGTAAATTAGATTCAATTCCATGTAAAATCCTAGAACTTCAAGAAGCTAAAAATTGGAAACTAAAAGACTACAGGAAATGGTCTCAAACATTAAAATCAAAAGAGTTTAAAGAAATATCAAGTTTCCTTTAAAATGAAAATAATTTTTGCTATCAAAAGCTTTTTGCTAACGATTACGCTCAAAAAGCTAAATACAATCAATGCTTTTTCACATCATCTAAGGAAAACATAAACATCAACGAATCGTTTCAAGCCATGGCAAAATGGCTCATATTTTACGCAAACCAAACTTAAGTTTAACCTCTTCTGATAAGTATTATTTCTGTATATTTTAAATAAAATTGATACTCAAATGATTGGTTATTTAGATTTTGTGATTGAAAATAATTTAATCTGTAGATTTTAAATAGCTAATTTTTAAGATATTATAGATGATCACCCACATTTTCTATCAAATAATCCCATTTTTACCAAATTTTGACGATTTGTTTATCGAGATTAATTCTTTTATTGAATTGGTATTTGGGTATTTGAAATATGTTTTTTTTGGTATACTTCTCATTATCGGAATATTAACCTTGTTGAGTTTAAGAGGGAAGTACATTTTAGCGCGGATCAGATACAAAAAAGAACAAAAGTTAGCGGATAATCCCATGACGAAGCCTCGCTTGATTCTCGCCACACTTTACATCCTTTTTGCGTTCGGAATACTACTCGATTGGTTCACATTCTTCTTGCTGGCTGTTTTAGATCCCTTACCAGATCGCCTCATTTTTAATTTTATTTCTTTTTTAGGAATAAATGACCCCTTTGGATTAAATAATATTTCAGATATTAGTAAAACAACCTATCCCTACGAGAAAACTATTTACTACGGAGTAGCTATAGTTTCGTTTATGGCTCTCTTGACTATTACAAT
>DATKTW010000158.1:0-11983 GCA_035530895.1 Candidatus Nanopelagicaceae bacterium | reverse complement strand
GTTTTTCTGCTAAAAACTTTAATAAATTATTAAAATTTCTTCAATATAACTATGCTTCTGTTATTATTACAAGAATCAAATGCTTTTCTAGATTGGATAAGCTACCCGCCAGGGTCCATGATTTTCATTATCTTAATGGCTACAACGACGGCTCTTATTAGTACTGGATTAACGAAATGGTTAGTTGACACTGGCGAGATAAATAGAAAACAAATCATTAAGAAAGCGCACGACGAGGAGAAAGCCAAAATTATAGAAATAGCTGAGATGGACTCAGAAAAATACAGGAAAATGAGAAAGCGTTGGGAACGGTTAGATAGTATGATCAAACAATCGCAACAAAAAATGGCGTTAAAGCGTATGTTACCATCGTGCATTACTTTCGTTCCCATGATAGTTATATTTTCTTTAGTACGAGGTCTGTTCGGAGAAGCCAATCCAGTTGCGTTATCACCAATGAACGCTAACGACGTACCACTTATTGGAAACATGATGGCTGGTTGGACTAGTGGAACTCCAGAATGGACTGCTCTTGTATATGGAGTGATCAGATCTATTGGAGTGAATGCCGGATGGATAAACTTTACTGCGTGGTATTTCCTCTGTAGCTTTGGAATTAATACCCTTATTCAGAGATTGTTGAAACTACAAACCCAAGCACAGGGAGGAATGGAACAAATGATGGGTGGAAGTAAGGCTAAAGCATTGGAGTTTCCGGACGTTTAACTAACCTCCAATCGAGTAAAATTAAAACGCAGACAGAGGGACTCGAACCCTCGAGTGTTTTCACACACTGGCTTTCTGGTTAAGGTTACCCCTCCAAGCCAGCGCCGTACCGCTTGGCTATATCTGCAAAAAAAAAAAGATAACGACGCTTTTTAGCGACGTTCACTTATATTACAATTTTTAATCTCTTTAATAAATTAAAATTATTTTTTAGGAATGGAAACCGTTTCCTTTAATTTCTTCTCGAGTTTAGCCTTTTTAATAGCTTCCTCTACATTGGTATGCGAGGCTCCTTTTTTAATATCGATCGTTTCGGAAATGGGTTCGAGATGCTTGTAATTAGCTCGTCGTCTTCTAACATTCAATCCATCAATTAAAATATAATTTTTATCGACAATATCAACTACAACACAATATTTTCCAGCTTCCCTTCCAGTTGTTTTAACGCAAACGCGTCCTATGTCATATACACTCATTTAATTTGTCACCAAATTAATTTTATTAGCTTTATCTTCTCTGAATTTTTTAGTTATCAGAAAAGATATACTATTTTTTTAAATTTAAGAATAATTGTAATAATAAATTTTTTACGATTTTTGTTAGAAATCGTTTTGTTTTATTTTTTCTAACTCTTTAAGGATTATTTGCAGCACTTCTTCGATTGACAAACTTTCTGTGTCAATAATTAAATCGAAGAAATTTAGAATAAAGTCGTTATCACTTAAATCAATGTTATAGAGTTTATTAAAACGCTTTAACTCAGATTCTTCCCTTAAAGTCGTTTCCTTTAATTTTGCATCGAAGGAGCTCTGATCTCTGGCTGCCATTCTTTTTACGCGAATTTTCAATGGGCAGGTTAAGTGTATCTTGAAATCCGCAATGGATTTTAGCAAATATCCACTTAATTGACTATCGATAATAATGCTGCCCTTTTTTGCCATATTCACTACTTTTTTATCTAAGTTTTTGTCGATCTCTGGATTCTTCTCAACATAGTTAGTATATTCCTCCAAAGTCATACCATTTTCTTCTGCTAAATCCCGAAACGCCTGACCCGTTGAATAATAGAGTATTCCAAGGTTTTCTGCTAACAATTTAGCAATTGTAGATTTCCCTGTTCCATGAAAACCAGATATAGCAATTATCATTTTTCTTAATCATAAAACTAACTGAAGCTAATATATGAAATAATAACTAGAAAATATTTAATATTAATGAAATTTCCAGAGTGAGTCATTCTGAAGGTTGCCAAACTGCTTCTTTGAGAAGAGTTTGTAAACAATTAGCACAATACCTTCCGCTCTCGGGTCGATTTGCCCTTCTTGAAACGCGATTTGTTTTTGTCATTTTGGAGGGTCTTAATCTTGGTACGGCTTGAAGTGGTTTTTTGCAGATAGCACACTCCGCCTTACTAGGTTTTTTTCTCCAATAATGAGTAACATTAAGGTTTCCCGGAGTTTTCAACTTTTTTCGGTGCTGAGCTTTCGATCTTAAACCTGGTCTTGGCAAGTAGATTACCTTTATTGTATCAATTACTTAAATTCGAAACTTTAGTTTCTATACTGTTAAGGTATGAAAAGTTAATTAATTTTATCATTTTTATTAAAGCTCCAGATTCAACTTTCTTTTGAAATCATTAAACAATGCGTATAATTCGTCTGCGATTAAATCTCTATAGTTTTTATTTGTGCTAATTTTTTGATGGTTATGTTTATATTCGTGATAGATTTTTTGAAGCTTTACTTTACTTAATTCCAAACCAGGAAACTTGTCAAATTGATTTTTCAATTCAGCGAAAAGACCGAGAATTAAATCTTCGTCGTGAAAATCGTTCAATTTTAATGCATCCATAAGCGTTATAAACGAAGAAGTTATTTCAGAAGTGATTTTAGGGATTTCGAGAAATGAGGAACTCACCGATTTCGAGTATATTTCAGCAGGAAATTCAAGCGGGGATATTTTATTAATAATATCAATTGCTTGATAGTATTCGTTTGCATAATTCATGTTCTTCAATATTTCTGAAAGTATTAAATTATGTTTACTTAATGAGATATTAATTGTAAGTAAATCGTTGCTAGCATTTTTTATTGATTTCTGAAAGAAATTATCTTTTAAACTAGCACTTTGGTATTTTTGAGCTAAATTTAATATTGTTTTAATTACAGCGAATATTTCAGATTCTAATTTAGATTTTATCTCTACATCGTTTTTTCTATGATTTTTCATCATCCAGGTCCTATTAATCTTGTACTAAAAAATAAAAGTAGGGCGCAAGAAATAAAAGAGTACGGCAACAATTATCCCTATTATTAATGATGATATTAACACTCGGAATGTAGATGAGTTGGATAATTCTCTAATAGAAAGAGAAATTAGAATGGGAACCCAGATAGCAATTGTTAACGCTTCAATTAGGTGTAGTATAGTCCATACTGGTGTAGCAAACAACGGAGCATTTAAAGTTTCAAAAGAAAGTATGTTGGGTATATTGATGGTAGGTAATCCTATCAGAATAATCAGAATCTCAATTGCGTTTATCAATAAATAGGGTGCAAACGCGGTTAGCATCATATTGAATTTTGAGGCTTGTTGTTGATGTAATGTTCCTCCTTTATAGATGCTAAAAACGCTCATTTCAGCCGCGCTGTATTTCTCGGTTTCATCTTCCTTATCTCCAAAACGAGACTCTAATCGTTCTGAAAAATCTACAGCAATGTTTGCTCCTTTGGAAAAAATCCAAATAAGAATTAATGCAAAAATGAAATAAAACAAAAATCCAAATGCAAAAAACGCTATGAAAGCCGCCAAATCAATAAAAAACCTCCCAAATGTTAAAGGTGGTATTGAGGTGATATTAATATGTGAAAAAAAAGCTAAACCCATTAAACCATACAATAACGCATTGAATAACAAAATTTTCATCCCCGGTGCGTCTTTCCTTTTGTGGTTAATGCTCCAAAAAGCTCTATTTGGTTTAGTAAATAACCACAATATTGTAACATACCAGCGAACAGGAGAAATGAAATCCTCTTCGATACGCTTAAAAATAGAAAAGTTTTCTATCCTTTCAATTCTTAGTCGTTTACCACAAAAAGCACATACGAATGAATCTATTCGGTTATCGTTGCCGCATCTAGGACAGCGAGGCATAGTTTTTTAGCACTTCTAAATTTTTATACTAATCATATAATTATCATCCTTTAAAAATTTCTTTACTGTAGGGTTTTTTTGAATTTAAAGGTATTTTAAAATTAAATTCGAACACTTTTCGATTCTAAAATGTAAAACTATTCATTTCGTATAAAGTCATTTTTAAAGATGAATTTTATAGAAGTTGCTAAATTTTACAATTTTAAAATCTTTTTTAGTAAATCGTTTAGTTAACTCTAAATTCGTTCTTGTATGATTAGTTATTTCTGATACTTTTATACATGACTTTTCTTCAATATAACCCATTAGCGGTATTAATTGATCGCTAAGGTAATTATCTACAGGAATTTCATCTTGTATGTAAGAGATTATCTTTTGAGCTGTTATATTGCCTAATTTCTCGGAAGAGGTTTTTTTGTCTCCCAAAATTGTACCTGATGAAATTATCCCCCCTGTGTCTGATTGAGCCCACAAAGACACCCCTACGCCGGAACTTAATGAATCTACCCATGTGATTTTAATGTCTGTTTCAACCTTTAAGTCTCTTTTTACCCTTTGTTGAATAGCTTCTCTAATTCTTATTCCAATGTTGTCTCTATTCCTCCTTAATTGATTTGTTACAATTATATCACCAAGAATTCTTTCTACATTACCTAATTCTGTTAAATTTATCGGATTTAAGGTTTTTTGGGGGGGATAAATACAACAATTCACTTGTGCACCTCCTTTTGGATAGAAACCATGTTTAAGGATATCGATCTTGATTTTTAATCCTGACGCTTCAAAAATTTTAGAGGTAACTGCTTTTAGATAATTTAAACCAGGCGCCCATTTGCCAAATGTGCCACCACCTCTAATTTTTATCTCAATTTTTTCGGGTTTTTTAAACCCTAAACTTGCAATTTGAATGGGCTGTAATAAAAGGCCAATACTCGCTGCCGTATTAATATTTAAACTGATGTTACTCTTTACTTCATTTTTAATGTTAGGAATAAAAGTAATTTCTTCAGTTCCAACATTGCAATTGCTTAATGTACTATTTGATAGATCTGACAATGTTTTTAATCCGAGAAGATGTTGTAGCCTTAACCCAGGATTTGGTCGATTAGCACGGATATTTTTTATAATTATAGGTTTTTTAAATAAAACAGAATAAGCTGCGCTAAGACGTAATATAGCTCCACCACCTTCTCCCAGAGAACCGTCGATCTCTAAATAATTCTTGTTATTCAAGCTGAATCCACTTTATTAAATAAATTTCTGATACGTTCAATTCCTTCGTAATCTTTTATTAAATTTACAACCTCTTTTGGGACTAAAGTCGTCCAGTTCCTGTTATCCTTGTAAATTAATTTTCTAACATTTGATGCGTTATATTTTTTCTTAAAAATTTCTATTTTTTCACCGACGATATGTCCCTCATTCTGAAAAAGTTGGCGAACCCAATCGCTATTAGAAAAAATAGTATCAAAATTTCCAACAATAGAAATAACGTGATTTACCCACTTACTTGCATTGAAAATGTCGGGAATGGGATATATACTAAACCTTTGTGAGGTTATACCTCTCTTGTTTAACGTAGATGTTATAAAATTGACCCTCTCCTCATATGTAAAAGGATTGATTTTTGTTTTAGAAAACTGAGAGCTACCTACTCCAATTTTAATTGTTTTATATATTTTTAATATCTTGTTAAGCATGTAAATATGACCATGGTGTAATGGTTGAAATCTCCCAAGAAATAAAGCAACATCTTTTTTTGATGAAATTTTCTTATTCTTGCGAGTATTAAGCCCAAGAAATTCGTCTAAGTCCACCAAAAATAGTTTATTCCATATATCTTTAGAATAATCTACTGAATTTTCGTTCTTTAAAATTGCTGATAATTCAGATTTCGTATAATAACGACTACTACCAACTTCTAATTCATTTGGATTAGGTTTTAATTCTACATCGTGATTAACTAATCCTAAGAAAACATAAGCAATTTCAGTGGTTCCCTTATCTTCCTCTGAAATTAAATCGTAAAATAATATTTTTTCAAGGTGTTTTGGGAGTATGCCAAATTCTTCCGCTAATTCTCTTTTTGCTTCCTCCTGTATATCATATAAATTTAGATTTTTTTTATATAAAACATGCCCCGAAGCAGAGTCTGTATAGTATTCAGGGAAGCTTTTTTTCATTTTACCACGTTTTTGAACGAGATAATAAATTTGGTTATTAGGAGTTACAGTGATTACAAATAAGCGAATTATAAGATGACTTATTCCTTTTTTATGAGCTTCCCCTCGATTCATAGGAAATACATACTTTTCTATTTGCCCCGAATGTAAAAATTTTATGTTCTCATCAGTAATGCAAGCTATTACTTCTTCATCCATGCTTTTACCTCCTATAGTTCAACGGTTATAATATCTCCAACCTTTAACCCTAAATCACTTGCTGCATTGCCCTGATTTTTCGATATTTCTAGGAATCCGCTCGATCCTACAATAAATAATAGGGAATTAACAAAAACTTCTTCGAAAAATTTTACAAAATTTCCCCTTATTTTTTGTTCTCTTGTTCTTATTCCAATTTCTGTATCTTCCTTAAAAATGACGGAATTTCCTTTAATGTTTGTAATTAGATTGCCAAATTCATCAATATATTGGATTGTACACCTAATCTCATTATCTGAAATTTTTTTAAGCTCAATCGGGAAGTTAATTAGTTTGGCAATAGGGAATTTTGAACCGAACTTATCAATGTCAACACCTTTGGATAAATAAGCTCCAATAGGAGCCATAATATCTCTACCTTGAAATGTATTTGAGACGGGGGTATTAAAATATTGTTCGTTTTTAATATGGATACATTTCGAAATTTCACTAGAGCCAAATACATTTGTAAAAATTCCATTATTTGGACCAATAAAAAAATAGCCTGATTTAGTTCTTATTATTATAATCTCTCGGCTACTACCTACTCCAGGGTCTACTACAATTATAAAGATGGTATTTTTAGGGTATAGTGAATAGGTAGATTTGATAATATAAGCAGCTTCTATGATTGAGAAAGGAGTAATGTTATGAGCGATATCAATAATACTCGCTTTAGGATTAATGTTTAGTATAATCCCCTTCATGCTTGCTACATAGTGCTGCCCCCTAGCCCCAAAATCAGTAATCAAACCGATAATTTGGTTATTTAATTTTTCCATCTTGTAGAAACTTTATTAAAAAGTGTTTAAAAATCGTTTTAAAATAAATATATTTGTTTTATGGGTTAAATTATTTTTTCTTATATTTTTCATCAACTTTATAGAATTCTTCAAGCGCTTTCGATTTTAACCTGTATTCTTCTTCTCTGTCAAAATCGACGAGTTTTTTAGAAAGTTCGCTTGCTTTCTTGTAAGATATATACGCTGAATGAAAATCTTCTCCTCTTAGGAAATTTCTTGCATCATGAACTAATTTATCTCTTACTTTTGCCATACTTGGGACATCTCCCGAAAAATTAGCTTTCTCATTTAACGATTCTGCAATATCGATAATATATAATTCTTCAGCTATCTCAGCAGCCCTCTTAAATAGTTTCGAGGCTTTCTCGTATTCTAAAGTTTTCAAAGCGCTATTCGCATTATTAAAGTTTTCTGTGATTTTGAAGTGTTCTCCTTCTTCTACTTTTTTCAATAAATCTTGGGCTATTTTTCTTTCTTGTTTTCCCCCGCTTAACATCAATTTCGTTATAGCGATAATGCTAGCTTTTAAAGCTTCGGGCTTGAGGATATCAGCTAACGGCTCTAAATGCTCTAAGTAGATATCTTTCAATAACGGCTCAAATTCTTTGGGATTCATGGTTAAAACTTCTAACCCGAAAACTTCAACCGCCTCAGCTCCTTCTTTTAAAGCAGAACGGAACTTTTCTGGTTTGTCATTTTCATTAAGTAACAATCCAATGATGACTCCAGAAGCTTTTCGTGCTAATTTTCCTTTGAAATTATATATATATGAAAACAATCTATGTTCCTTTAGTTTCAATAAGTTAAATTCATCCTTTGAGTGATCTAAATTAAGTCTTAGAAACAAATCGTTTGTAATTTCAAATTCAGATTTCCCTTCCTTATTATAATAACCTAATATCTTGTAATCAGCGTCTAAAGGAAGTAATACCACAAAACTACCCACCGGCATAATTTTTCTACTCTATAAATTAATTAATAATAATGTAAATCAAGCGAAATCATAAAAATTAAGTGTTTTACTGGTCTTTACTACTGATGATCCTATTGGTCTCTTCTCTTATGGACTGAATTACATTTAATAATTGAGCATAATAGAGATTATTAGAGACGGCTTTAGAAGCTTGCTTTATCATTTCAATAGCTTTCTTTTCCTCCTCAGTTATAAGTTCAATAGATTTTTTTTCGTACAGTTCTTTTATTTTCGCATTAAAATCGTCTGAAATTTCTTGTATGCTCTCACTTGACTTCATACGAAATTGTTTTAGGACTTCCACTATTAATCTGATGTTTTCATTAACAGAAATCGTTTCCTCAGAGAATCGCTGTGACATATTTTGAATCGCAGTGCTCATTTGGGTGATCTGGGCAATTGTTCCGTCAAGCGATGTTGTAATTTGATTAATTTTAATAATCATGTTGTCCAACAATTTTTCGGCCATATTATTCTCAACTCTTTAAAATTTACTCATGTATTATATTATATTTTAGATTGGTTTACTTTTTTCATGTTTTTTACTGAACTAATTGCTTCGGAAAGTAACAAATTAACGGTATCTTGGTTAAGTACTTCTCCCGATAATTTTTCAAACTCTTCCAGATTTGATATTAATGTTGCAAGCGCGTCTAATCCTAATCCTTCCTGAATCTTTACCAACTCTTGTTTTGTACCTTCTCCAATTTCTCTTAAGACTTCAATATGTTTGCCTTTAGTAGTATCTATTTCAACCGAGAATTCCTTTAGTTTTTCGTTTAAATTGGAGATTTTCTGCTCAATGTTCTGATTAAGCCCATCTAAAGATGTTTTCAATCCTTGTATTGCTTGACCAAGTTGAGCTATTCTTGTGTAAATTGAATTTAATAAATCGGTTAGCATTTCTGCCATTATACGCACCTATTTTGTTTTAACGAATTTTTTGAAAGTTTCTTTTTTATGATTTTAATTATTAATATAACAGATTACACCAATAAAAAAATTTTTATGTTTTTGTGCTTTTAGATTTTATAATTGAAGTAATTAAAAAATAATTCTATGGGCCATTTGCTTAGCCTGGTTAACGGCATTTATAGCAAGCGTGGCCAACAAGCGCAGGTCTTATAAGTGACCCGCAGTCAGACAAATAAAGCTAAAATTGACTGTGGCAGTAAAAGCCTGAGAGCCGGGGTTCGAATCCCCGATGGCCCATTTATATTATATGACCACTCATTTTCAACTGTATTATTTGCCATTCAATTAATAGCCCCAATCCGTGAATATTTTCTTTAGTATGGATTTTAGAATTTGGAATAAATTTTTCAGGGTATTTTTGGGTTACATATTTTAAAGAGGGATTTTCGTTGTACCATTTTATAATTGAATTTTTGGTTTCAAAGTGAAAGCTTTCCATCATGTTAAGAGTTTCCTGGAAATGTTCGTATTTCCACACTCCAAAGTGAGGTAAGCTTATCGAATTAACTCTAGTTTTTAAATTTCTTAACTTTTCGAAGGTTTTCAAAAGTTCGGATTCAATAAAGTTAGGAGGGGCAAATTCTGGGATATGAGTGTCAGGATCAAATCTATCAATTATCGCATCTCCTACGAAGATATTCTTATTTTTATTGTCCAAAAATGCTATGCATTCTTGGGTATGACCAAAAAAGTTTAGAGTTTCTAACTTCAATCCGTTAATATCTACAATATCTCCTTCTTTTAGGGGGTTACATTCTCAATAATTGGTACCTTGTAAGCAAAAACCATATTCATCTTATCTGGATTCTTTAAATTATCTATAGCTTTCTCTAAAGCTAGAATTTCAGGATTAGATTCTGGCATTAATCTTTTTAACTTTTCTACACCTTGTACATGGTCAAAATGAGAAAGAGTTAAGAGTATCTTGTGAATCGGATAAAGTCCTTGTTGTTTGAGTTTTTTAATGAATTTTCGAACCCCTTATTCAGAGGGAGAATCTATCATTGCACGCATACCATTATTTTCAATTACATAGATTGCGAGACTACCTTTAAGTTTATATAGTTCAGCATCAATAAGATATGTATTATCATTAAACTTTCCTTCTGTGTCGATGAAAACCATAGTTAAATCATAAATTCAATTATGAGATTACTAATAATATATTTTTCTTAAGATATAAATAGTAATGTAAATAATTTCAGGAGAAAGATTTAAAATTTATTTATCTAAGTTTGTGGATACTAAATTGAGAACCCATTTTTTGATTTGCATTAGATTTTTGAGCAATCCTGCAATAGAGTTATCAGGAAATGGTTTTTCTTGATCGAATGTTTGAACGGTGCTCATCCATTTGTTTAGAGCTAACTGAACCAAACTTGCTCCTTCTGCTTCCATGAACATTGGTACGACAGCAGCACTTTCCCTAGCATCGCCAATAGCGAAATAGACTTTTCGGTTAATATCTTTTAAAACTACGAAATTTGAACACTCGTCTAGTTTTCGCTCTACTAATATTGTTTTAAGGAGATCAGTTTTCATTGCACCATCATTAGAAGCGAATTTAGCTTTTCTCGTTTTTAGTTTTGGGTGTATTTCGGTGTTCAATTTCTCTCCAGTGCTTCCTTCAGGGAAATATTTTATAATTCTTAAGGTATTCTCAAGAGCTTCGATATTTATAAATTTCTTGGTATTAGAATAGAGAACCGCTTGAGAACCGCCTTTATTCTCAGAAGGGGTTAGTTTTATTAGAATACTTCTCATTTTTACAGAATTACAAGTGTGATACGCTAATTCAAAGAGTTCTCGTTTTGTCAAATTATCGTAGCTCTCCTCAATTTGCGTAAAAGGCCACTGAGCGGTTATAACAGTATTAAACTGATTTAGAAGTAGATTTTTTTCCACTATAATCAAACCCTTGATATTTATTATAATATAGTTCTATTAATTTTTATTTATTTTTATTTACGCTAAAATAAAAATTAAGGCTAAGATGAGAAAATTACCTGGATGTTATTTGATCGTAAGCTTTTTCGAATCTCTCTACAGCTGAAGTGATATCGTTAGAGTTAACTCCTATTGCTGCGTTTAAAACTATATATGGCGTAGTAAACTCTGCGCAACAAGTGCCAAAAATCTTTTCCTCGGGATTATATACTCGCGGTCCGGTAACTCTTAAGTTATAGAGAGCACCACCGAGCGCATATAGTTGCTCTTTTTTTAAATTATTCAATGACATGGCAACAGCTACAGGATTAAAAACATCAAAAATTTTTTCGTTATTTTTTTCAGCAACGATCTTTAATTTCTCTTCTAATAGCTTTCGATTTTGTTGTTGATCGTCTAATAATTGCTGATAACCCTCGATGCCTAAAGATAACATTGAAATTAGAAAGTTCACAACTGGGGTCGCAGAGGCGCGACCAGCGTAAGCTTGGCTTATCTTGGTTATAACCTCTTCGGATGGAGATGCTATAACAGCGCCACCTATAGGTGTCAAGAAATTCTTATCTGTTGATTGAATAATTGCGTCTATTCTGCCTGCATCGAGGCCAACTCGGATTAAGTTCATCCACTCAGGGCTCTGTACGCCGTAAGCATTGATGACAACATGAACCAAATCATGTTCTTTGGCAAATTTACTAATCTCTTTTATGCTATCGTGTTCTCGAGGAGGGAAAAAACTCGTTAATGATATCACCGCAAAGCAATCGTCGTCCAAACTGGCTTTAATGTCTTCAATTGGGATTCTCACAGCATCTCCAAACTTTTTGCCCTTCACAATTTTCATTTTAGCACCAATTAGAGTAATAGCTTTGATAAGTGCCTTATGATCAATCTGTGGCACAATAACAGTTCTCTTGTTGAGCAGTTTTTCATTATCCCAATCCGGACGGAGAGCTCCTAAACATAACGATAAAGACATACCCGTA
>DATKTW010000157.1:0-19174 GCA_035530895.1 Candidatus Nanopelagicaceae bacterium | reverse complement strand
TATTAAAACGCCGTATTTTGATCGGACCTTATTGATATCTTTAAATCGGATAATACTTCGTGGATTGATTTCTTCGTCTCTACCCTTATGAATTACCACTGCTTTAGGTTTAAATTTTAACGGGAGCAATTTACGTAAAGGATTTTCCTGACCAAGCATATCAATCATAGAAATTAATCCATATTTTTCACAAATTTCATTAAAGAAATCCAGAGTTTCCGTTGGGGCCGTTCCCGCGGCAGTAACTGCATTAGCTTCGGCGCTATATGCGAATCCTACTTCCTCGTATGCTCCATCTGTAACCTTTAAATCCGCAACAAGCAATCCTCGCCAAAGTCTTCGAATCAACCTTATCCCTGCAATTCCTTCTCTTTTAATGAACGGCGTCCCAGCTTCGATAATTAAGCGAGGATCGTATGGTATCTTGGGTAAAATTCTTAAAACATCTGCCGCTGTATGATTGAAAGCTATCTGTACGTATCTTTGATTATCTAAGAAAGTTCTACTCATCCTCGAACCCTCCATATTACGTAAATTTCTTAAGAATATTACCTATATCAGACGGCATGAATATAACTATCTTTTCAGATGGATCCTGAGAAATATCTCTGATAGTTTGAAGAGTCCTAAGTTGCAAAGCCCCAGGTTGAGATGCCATTATATTGGCTGCTTCCGCTAGGTTTTTTGCTGAAGCAAGCTCACCTTCACTAGCAATAATTGCTGCTCGTTTTTCCCGTTCTGCCTCAGCTTGCTTAGCCATAGCTCTCTTCATTTCAGCAGGTAATTCTATTTCTTGTATCTTGATGCTTTTTATATCGATACCCCATTCGTTAGTTTCTTGATCTACAATCTCTCTAATATCGGCAGCAATTTTATCCCGTTCGGTTAAAACGCTATCTAATTCCATATTACCAACAACATCCCTTAAAGCGGCTTGAGTATACTGTCTGACAGCATAAGCATAGTTTTCGATTTTAATAATCGCATCTGACGGTTTCTCGACCTTGAAGTAAACTACAGTATTTGCTAATACGGGTATATTATCCCTCGTGATTACTTCTTGTCGAGGAATGTCAGCGGTTACGATTCTTAAATCGACCTTCTTGGATTTCTCTAGGATTGGGAGTATGTATACTATACCTGGTCCTATAGTTCGTTTATATTTACCGAGACGGAATATTATAAGCCGTTCATATTCCAATATTACCTTTATCCCTGCAAGTAGGAAACATGCCAAAAAAATTAACAGGACTATTACAATAGGCAATACTATAAATAACGGATCAAATCCTTGAAATATCATTTTCATCCTCTATTTTAAATTTTAAATTTTGCTATATATAGAAAGATGGGATATTTAAATGTATTTAATGGTAAAACTAAAACTAGGGAATAGATACGAACCTTTTTATATCTAGGTTCGGATATATTGTTTTACACGAATGAAAAACTCGTCTAGGCATAGTTTTATTAAGTTGAATTTATTTAATATGCATAAATTATAAATCTAGTTGACTGGATAAAGATGCCGCAAAATTCTTTCCAATTTGACATTTTTGGATTTATAAGCAGTATGTTTATTCTAATATTTGTTGTCGTGATTATTGTATTCATCATAATAATTATTGTCGTTTACAAACTTCTCCATAGTAATGTCGAGCATGAAAATAAAAAAAGGTTTATAATGCCAAAATTAGGTGCTGAAAATGTTGGTACTACTTTTGTAAAAATAGATAAAGAAGATTTGACTAAAGAAAAGATGAACAGTAAATGTAAGTATTGTGGAGAAAAAATCGAAGCTGATATTGCTTTTTGTCCGTTTTGTGGATCCAATTTATCTGAATAAATTACCTTAACGATTTCGGTAATATTAGTTTCTTTCCAATGAAAAATCCATGAAAATAAGATGGCTAAAAATTACTAAATTTATGAAAAAAGAGAAAAGATACAGATAATATAAATATTAACAGGTAAAAAAAGAAATGAATGCATTTTTTAAAAAATCGAATTGGAATATTAATTTATTTTAAATTCATAAATTCGTAGAAATGTAAAGACAGATTAAGTTTTTACAGAATTCAGAGCATATTAGTTAATGAAACCATTTATATTTATTTGTGCTTATATAAATTTAAATCAAATTGATTTTAAAAAATCTGCATGATTTTAAAGGTGAAAAAATGTCAGGAAAAGGAGTTTTAGGGAGCATTATAGGGAGTGTGATACTTTCCGTTATAATTACGAGTGCTCTTATCTACTTCATGGCACCAGTATTTTTTCCAGGATCTCTTGAACGCAATATCGTCCTTCAATATCAATACAACGAATGGAACTCTCCAGCATATATCTTTGATAATGAATTAGCTTATAAGAAAATGAATGATACTGAAATAGCTATAACAACAAATCAAGAGTCGAGATTGTTTGTTGAATTTTCTGCAATCGCGCTCTTAGCACTGGATAGTGTCTTTACGATAAGGTCTAGCTACAACGTTTCATTAGTAGTCACAGGTGTAACTAACCGTACTATTATGGTCTTATATTACGACGGTGGACCTTCATCAGGTTACTTCCGCGAACTCACTTATAACTTGCACATTAATTTATTAACCCAACCTCTACCACCTGGAACGTATACTATTGAAGTATTTTGGAAATCCACTTGGGACGCAACAGGAACATTTAACTCATTAAGTGTTGCACATGCTCCAACATACAACTATACCAGAACTTTATTAGTCCAAGAATTAAAAACAATCTAATTATTGAAATAACCACATTTTTTTTATTTTTTTGAGAAATTAAATTCTAATTAGATAAAAATTCGCATAAATTTAAGCACATTTTAAGACATGTGAACTGTGGGCTGATGGAATAGTAAAATAATCAATATATTAAAGAAAAATAAAAAAACTCACAATATAAATAAGTT
Source organism: Candidatus Nanopelagicaceae bacterium (assembly GCA_035530895.1). GTDB lineage: Archaea > Asgardarchaeota > Lokiarchaeia > Sigyniarchaeales > SOKP01 > SOKP01. The sequence goes on along the minus strand of DATKTW010000157.1, from coordinate 16,242 downwards.
TTTCCTATTCTGACCAGCGTTTATCGTGAACCTTATGATATAAAAAAATATAATTTGATTATATTTTTTATCTAATATCTTTTTAAGTAAGTTTGTTTTCTCTATATTCATTCTTTGAATATTAACTAATAAAAATAAAAGGTTAGTCTCCATGTGTTATTATATTACAGCAACTCTCCCAAAAGACACGAACCTTGATTCTCTTAAACCTATTCTCGGAAAGTTTGATATGGATTTCGCTCTACTTAAAAATACAAATATAACATCCCAACTTAGACCAGAGGAGATATATTTAAGAGCCACAAAAAGTTATTGTGATTGTAATACTACCTTAGGTTCTCGAAGTATAACTCCTGAGTATAACAAAATGTTAAAATCTCAAAAAGTGAGAGGATTAAGAAAGAAACGATGGACAGATGAGCAAATCCATCTTTGGATTTTAGAAAAAATTAATAATAAAAAACCTAAAGGTCATGATAATTTGATTCCAATTGAGAAGGATATTGAAATTAACAATTGGATCAATTTTCTTACACAATTACTTGGTAAAAATAAATTAACCCGAGTTGGAATACTAAAACATTGGTATAGTAAAGGTTTATCTAATGAGGTTTTTTTGATAAAAAATACGGAACGTATAAGTGTAAAGGAGTTAAACTCTGGTATGTTATTAAACCTCGAAGATGATGTATTATATGAATTCCATCCCTTTTCTTGAATAATTCTTAATACCTGGTTATAGTAATTTTATTTTAGATAATAAACTGAAATTTAAAAGTCTAGAAATAACTATTCTTATTGGCAAAGGAAATAGAAATGTCTAATGAAGACCTTCATAATGTAATAAAAAATGTCTTAACTGCGACATTTGAATCAACTATTAAAAATTTAAATGAATGGACCAATAATTTATAACTAATTAGAAGGTTATTTGGGAATTAATTATAATGAAAGAAGGGAATAAATGTGAAACTCAAAACTCTATTTAGTCCGGAAAAAATTGGAAATGTACAAATTAAAAATCGTATTGTACGTTCAGCAACTTATGTGAGGAGAGCAGAAAAGTATGGTAGTGTAGGTGATCAATTAATAGACTTTTATAAAGAATTAGCTAAAGGAGGAACAGGGTTAATAATTTCCGAATTCATTGCGGTGGATCAAAGTGGTACTGCCAGTGCTTATCAAGTTCGTTTGGATAATGATTCTTTTTTACCGGGCCATAAAAGATTAGTACATTCTATTCATGATTATCCAGAAACAAAAATTGCTGCTCAGATTGCTCATACAGGCCGCCAAAGTGTTCATCCCAAATACCCTCCCGTAGCTCCATCTGCTGTTCCCGATAAACAAACTGGTTTAACTCCACGAAAGTTAAAAATTGAAGAAATTCGAAGTCTTATTAATAAGTTTGTGGATACGGGAACTAGAGCTTACCACGCGGGCTATGATATGGTACAATTACATGCCGCTCATGGTTATTTCTTGAGTAATTTTGTATCTCCATATACGAATAGAAGAAAGGATGAATACGGTGGGAATATTGAGAATATGGCTAGAATTCTGGTTGACATTTACAATGGACTTAGAGATGAAATTGGAAATGAGTTCCCCATAACAATTAAATTACAAACCCAAGACTTTGTTCCAGGGGGTTTACTTCTTGATGATGCTGTTAAAATTGCTAAAATACTTGTGGATACCGGTTTTAATGCTATTGAACCCAGCGGGGGAATCGGGGAAACACAAGTGGGTGTTAAAGAGGCTTATCCCAGTAAAGTTATTAAATCACCTGAGGATGAAAATTATTTCTTACCAACTTGTAAGAGATTAAAACCTATGATGAAGAATTGCAAATTAATATTAGTTGGAGGAATCAAAAATCCTGTGTCCGCTGAAACATTCTTAAATGATAAAATTACCGACTTTATTTCAATGTGTAGACCATTAATCTATGAACCGGATCTTCCAAACCGTTGGAGAAGTGGTGACCTTACTCCTGCTAAATGTATTAGCTGTAATTCATGTTATATGACTTCGTTAACAGGTCCTGTTTACTGTGTTGTAAGAAAAAGAAGAGAGAGAAAAAAGAAAAAAATGTCTTAATTTAATAATTTAGCCTTTTTTTTGACGATTATTACTACTATAGTTGATACAATTCCTAAAAGTAATAATACCATTTTTTTTTAGAATACAGTTTGCCCCCTTAAGTTTAAATATACAAATGAATTCTATATTTTTAAAGACGATTTACCTAAATTTCAGTATTTAAGACTGGGAGTTGATGATTAACATGGAACGTGATTATGACATAGGACTGAGAATATATCAAGAGAAAGTTCAAAATCAACAAGACCTCCCTAAGGAAGCAGTTGAAATCATTGAGAAATATATTAATCAAGGTGTAATTCCGCTAGAAGCTAAGATTTTAGCCCATTTCAGTGTTCTCGCAGAAGTAGAACTCGCTAGAGCTGAGATTTCTGAAGATGTTTTTAAAGATGAAGACGATATGTGTTGGATTTGTAATTTTATAATTAATAGCGAAGGTCACGTAATTGAGCTTTATCTCCACCATACTGAAGAAGTATTCTTAACCTTGCTTCCAAAAATGCTATGCTCGCTTGAATATCTTGAAGTAATATGTTTCCCAAATAATTTAATGAAAGTCATTCCTGAATGGATTTCAGACTTACAGTTTTTAAGAGTTTTAGATGTTAATAATGTCGAACAACCGAATCCAGAGGTTCCAGATTCAATAATGCCTTTTCTCAATTCTTTAGAGAGCTTTAATGAATTTTACAAATAACCCAATTTTTGGAGACTTGGGAAAAAAAAATTATTTTCTTTTTCTGAATTTATTTTTAAGTTCAAGGTTTTGTCGTTGAGGCGCAAACCAATTAACTTTACCAGATTCTCGAGACTCTCTATTTTTGAAATATAGTTATATTCAAGAAAAAAACCTTGAAGATTCTTTAGGTTTTCTAAGCTTATAGAAGAAAAAATTTCCATCCTTTTTTGTTGGATGGATTATTTTATGCATCATTTATAAAAACACTAGTACTATTCGTTCATTTTTTTCATTTTTTTTATCATCGAAACCTAGTTTTTTGTGAAAAAATGGAAATTGCATAAAAAAATTTATATATTTCCAATCCTAATTAAATTTATAATATGGAAATAGGGTTTTGTTTTCATTATCACTTTTAAAAAAAACCAAAACTGAAACGAGATAAGATATGATTGAAAAGGAAGATCCGAACAGGAAGGGATTATGTGAGGATGTAATCGAGCGGGTTAAAGAGGAGGATATCAAGTTTATATACCTTCAATTTACGGATATTCACGGGTTAATTAAATCGTTTGAAATTAACTCAAAACGAATAGAGGAATGTTTTGAAATAGGCGTAAGTTTTGATGGGAGTTCTATAACGGGTTATGGGGCAATCGAGGAATCTGATAAAGTCGCTTTGCCTGATCCAAGCACTTTTTATGTATTACCATGGCGAAATACTGCGACGAATAACAGAGTAGCCAGAGTGATCTGCGATATTTATTCTCCTGAGGGGGAGCGATACGACGGAGACCCTCGCTATATTCTACAGAAGGCTGTAAAAAAGGTAAAGGAGCTTGGATTTGAGTATATGTGCGCTCCTGAAATGGAGTTTTTTATATTGGATCAAGAAAATAGCCAAGCTGCTTTTAAACCTTCTGATATGAGAGGTTATTTTGATTACGATCCATATGATATTAATGAGCGTATGCGCTACACGATTGCAGAATACTGTGATAAAATGGGAATTGAAATCGAAGCGCTTCATCACGAGGTAGCTTTTGGTCAGCACGAAGTTGATTTTCGCTACGATAAAGCAGTTGAGAGTGCTGACAATACAATTACAATAAAAACAATTATAAAGACCGTGGCTGCTCAAAATAATATGACGGCAACTTTCATGCCTAAACCTTTTGATGGGATAAACGGTTCTGGGATGCACTGTCATCAGAGCCTATGGAAAGATGGTAAAAATGTATTTTATGATGAATCAGATTCAGCACATATATCTCTGTTAATGAAAAAGTGGATTGCTGGTCAGCTGACACATGCGAAAGCTATGTGTGCAGTATTAAGTAGTTGGCCAAACTCGTATAAGCGATTAGTACCAGGTTATGAAGCTCCGGTATATATAGCATGGGGATTCCGGAATAGATCTCCATTAATAAGAGTTCCAGACTTTCATGGCAAGAAAAATTCTGCTAGATGTGAGATTCGTTGTCCAGATCCCGCGGGTAATCCGTATCTACAGTTTGCAGTGCTTATATGCACTGGGTTGTATGGGATTTTATCTGAAGACCTTGAACTTTTCGAACCTACTGATAGAAATGTATATCATCTTACAACGAAAGAAATGGAAAAGGAGGGAATTAATGCTTTACCTGGAAGCCTAATGGAAGCATTAAAGGAATTTAAGAATTCTGAACTGATGAAGGAAATCTTCGGGGAACAACCATTCAAAAACTTTTACTACGCGAAATTGGAAGAGAATGACATTTATAGATTAGTTGTCTCTGAATGGGAAAGAGATAGATATATTAATCGATTATAACTCTTTTTTATGTACTTTTTCTATATTTTTTCATTATTTACAGAAATGTTAAATATAAAGATTTAGCAATTACATTATTTCTTGCCACAAATCCAATTTAGTTGATCTTATTCTTATTATATGATTAATATAGTAAACTTCAGTGTTAACGGTGTAAACTTTAACGGGATTTAATGAGAGCTTAATTTTTTACTTTGCCCATCTCTTCAATATATTTAAGGGATTGGTGTCTGAAGTATGTATCATATAGTTTGGCATAAGTACCTCCTTGTTTCATTAACTCATCATGATTTCCCTGTTCTACAATTTTTCCGTGATCTAGCACTACGATTCGATCTACATGTCGTACAGTCCATAAACGATGTGCGATGATAATAGATGTCCTGCCTTGTATAGTTTTCTCCATTGCATCTTGTATTTTAGTTTCTGTAAAAGGATCTATCGAAGCAGTAGCCTCATCTAATATTAGAATTGACGGATCTTGCAATAATACACGAGCAAAAACAACTAATTGTCTCTGGCCCATGGAGAGGAATACTCCTCGTTCGCCCACATTAGTTTGCAATCCTTCAGGTAAGCTATTAACCCACTCGGATCCCCCAGTTCTATCTAGCGCAACTGTCACATCATCACAATTGACAGCACTACATCCATAACTAATATTTTTTTCGACGGTATCTGACCATAAAAAGGGAGTTTGTGGTATTAATCCTATTTGTTCACGATATTTTTTTAAATCATAATTGCGAATACTTATTCCATCAACTAAGATGTCCCCTCCTTGAAATTCATAGAAACGAGCTATTAATTTAGCAATGCTAGATTTTCCTGCACCTGTATGTCCCACAAGCGCAACAGATTCTCCAGTGTTTATTTTCAAGGAGAAGTTATCAAAAACTTTCTTACCCTCATCATATTGAAATATCAAGTTTCTAAATTCAATCTCTCCCCGCAATTTTGACGGCATAATATTATCATTTTGAACCACAACAGGCATAGTGTCGATAATTGCGAAAATCCTTTCTGAAGCGGATAAACCTGATTGAAATTGCGGCCAGAACGAGGCTATGGTAAGTAACGGAAAGAAGAGAAAGGATAAACTTTGAAAGAAGAAATTGAATTCACCAACACTAAAAACACCTAAAATTAAAAAGTTACCTCCATAGTAAACTAAGATTGTTAACACGATCCCTTGGATTATTGACAATGTAGGAAAAATAGCATTTAGAATAAGTGCTCTCTTTAAATTTACTTTATAAGATTGAATATTAACTTGGTCGAATTGTCCATATAGTTTGGATTCTTGTCTAAATGTTTTGGCGATTTGTATACCAGAAAAGCTCTCTTTCACGAACGCATTTACAGACGCTAATGCTCGCTGACCAAGAAGCGTCATTTTCCTTGCAAATTTTCGGTAAGCTAAAGCGATAATAAAGAAAATTGGGATTATAATTATTATTGCTATCGTTAGGGTAATATTGAATAAGAACAGCAGGATTATTAGTATAATCATAACAATAAAATTCGATGCTACTTCAATGGTTAAATCAACCGTCTGGGCAAAATCGCGGCTATCAGTATTTATTCGGCTAACAATCTTCCCTACAGGATTTTTATCAAAAAAAGAGAGATCATGATCTAACACAGATTCAGTCGCATTTTTCCTTAAATCTAATTCTACATTCCCTATTGCTCTAGCTGCATATATATATCGAAAATAATTAAACACATATACTAATATATTAAGGACTAATATCAATCCAATCAATAATGTAAAACTAAATAGACTAGGAGATGTGGCAATATTATTGATTGCAATAGAAGTGATAAATGGAACAAAGGAATTTGAAAGCGAAGATAAAATAAGAAGGAAAATAACAATATACATATACTTCTTGTACGGTTTAAAATACTCAAAAATCCTTTTTACTAAGGTCTTGTCTCTAATTTCTCGATCATATTCCTCTGCCTCAAGTCCGACCCACATTTTTTCATACAACTCCTCTCATTAATTCTTGTTCGTCAAGATCAAATTTTTTCACAAAAATTTTTCGGTATTCTTCTGATGTTCTAAGTAATTTTTGGTGATCACCTTTGGCTTCAACTTTGCCATCTTTCAAGACAATAATTAAATCTGCCCATCTAATTTGGCTCAATCTATGAGTGATTAAAAAGGTTGTTCTGTTTCTTAATACATTTTTGATTGCATATTGAATTTTATCTTCAGTGTTAGAATCTATCGCTGAGGTGGAGTCATCTAAGATAAGTATTTTTGGATCGGCCAAGAATGCTCTAGCAATCGCTATTCTTTGTCGCTCACCTCCGCTTAGTAAGACACCTCTTTCTCCAATTTTAGATTCGTATGCTTTTGGTAATTCACTTATGAATTCATGGGCTTGAGCTTGTTTTGCAGCTTCAATTACTTTTTCTTTGGTGCCTAATCGTCCAAAAGTAATATTTTCAAAAACAGAGAAAGAAAATAAAAATACATCTTGTTCAATATAGGAGATTTGAGCCCTAAGTGATTTTAATGCAAAATTCCTAATATCTTGATTATCAATAAGAATTCTTCCCTCAGACACATCGTATAGCCGTGATATAAGTTTTGTTAACGTTGTTTTTCCGGAACCCGTAGTTCCGACAATAGCTACAGTTTGACCTGGATAAACTTCAAATGATACATTTTTTAGGACTAAATTTTTAGTTCCCGGATAACTGAAAGAAACATTTTCAAATTTTATTGTACCTGATATGTCTTTTTGGATTCCATTAGGGTTTTCTTCAATTTCCGTTTCCTGGTTCATCGATTCAAGCAACCGTTCAGCGCTACTTTCAGCTAATTTAATTATCGCAAACACAAAAATGGATATAAAAGTTGAAAAGTATAATAAATCCAATAATCCAATATAAGAAATGACCTGTCCTATCGTCATTAGACCCAGATTAAATAATAACAGTGAATGGGTTAAACCTAATGTTATAATTAACCCTAAAAATAAAACTGGCATATATTTCGCTTGAACTTTACCTTGTTCCACATATGCATCCCTATATTGTTTTGCAAAAGTCATATACTTATCAAGTTCATAAGTTTCCTGAGTTGAACCTTTAACTACTTCTATGCCAGAGAGCGCTTCATTTAGAGAGGCATTAATCATTCCAAAATTCATTCGGAGATTTCCCGTTATCGGAGATAACTTTCTATTATATCTTCTTAGGGAGATGAGAAACAGAATGGTAAAAGTGATGGGCTCAAAAATTAATTGAATGGGATAAAAAAGTATAATGAATATTATAGGAATTATAAGAGTAGTAAAAGATTCTAATATAAGAGATACCGCAGGGCTTATTAAAAAGTTCAACATCCTTACATCGTCGGTTGCTCTCGCCATAAGATCTCCAATTTGTTGCTTATCATGGAATGATTGACTCTTTCCCAGTAAAATACCATAAAATTCTTGTCTTGTATCGCGTTCGAGTCTTTGAGCTAAGACTTCTCTTAAACTGTAATTTAGAAGTCTAAGTATTGGAGTAATCAACCCAAGAATTAAAATCGTTATGGTATAGAAGATCAGGCTTCCAATATTAGCAGCTAAAAACTGTTGAACGGCATTTCCTATAGTAACTGAAATACTTGAAGCTAGAATAGAAGCAATCACTGTGGTGAAAAATACAAAAAAGATAAATATCTTATTAGTTCCATGAAAAATGTGAGCTAAAATCCATCTAAGAACTCCTTTTTTCCGAGCTTTTTGAAAATAGTCTTTACCCGCGGAGAACTCTGAAGTTTGGGTTTGAATATCCGCAATGGCATGTTTGGGCAATTAGGGGACCTCTTTTATTTATAAAGTTAAAAGTATCATCCTTAGTTCTAAATAATAATATGATTAAGAGAAGAATAGTTAATAGACTTTATAGCTTTAAATTATAAATCCAAATTAACAAGGATAACCATCCATAAAAGAAAAAGAAATAACCAATTTATATATATACTATAAGCAAAAAATAATAAATACGGTTTTTACTCCAAAAAAATTAGATCACATTTTATTATTATTGTTCTTAATACTCCTTATAAAATCAAGTTTTTCAGATATTGCGAGAATTTGGTCAGGCTCGAGGGCATTAATATCAGCTTTTTCAAATTCTAATCTGCAATCTGGGCAATCAATGGTATCACCCATATCTATTATTCTTGTGCCCTTGCATCTAGGGCAGATGTTAAACTTACTCTCCATTTTGAAAAGATTCTTTTTTGTCTTCTTATATAAAAAAAGAGATACATTTCAGTTATATAAAGGTATCTTAAACTTTAGATTTTAAACTATAAAATCTCTACTCGGGGATTAATGCATTTTAAGATCAATATATATAGAATATAGAGATAGTATATATTTAGTATCATAAAAATTATATTATATATATATAAAATATTAAATAAGGTGAAAAAGTTATGTCTTTCAACATTGAGGCAAGAAAAGTACAAAAAACGGGTGGTTCTTCTTTTATTATTAGCTTACCAAAGGAATGGATTAATAGGCACGAAATTAAAGCTAAAGATACAATTGGTATTATTTCACAACCAGATGGGAATTTGTTGATTACTCCATACATGAGTTCAGAGAAAAATATTAAAGAAAAAATCTTTGATGTCGAGGAAATTAAGGATCCAGATTTTTTATTCAGACTCTTAATAGGTGCTTATATCATGGGTTACAACGTTATAAAAGTGATATCTAGTAGAAAGTTTAACTCCGATATTAAACACACAGTAAGAGAGTTTAGTAAAATTACTATAGGTATAGAAATCGAAGAAGAATCAGAAAATAGTATTAAAATGAAAGATTTAGTAGACCCTACAGAAATGCCCTTTGAAAAAACCATAAAAAGAATGTATATTTTAGCTAACGGTATGCACGAAGACGCACTTAAAGCCTTGGAAACAGGGGATAAAACATTAGCAAAAAAAGTAATTGAAAATGATGATGATATTGATAGATTGAATTGGTTAGTAGAGCGCCAGGCTCATATCGTATTACGAGACATAATTTTGTGTCAAAAATTAGATATCACCTTAGAGGATGCTAGTAATTACAAATTTATAAGCAGATTTTTAGAGCGAATAGGAGATCACGCCGTGAAAATCGCTAGAAATGTAATTCTAATAGACTATCAAAAAATCGATAAGGAATTATACAATAACATCATGAAAGCAAGCGAAATCTCTCTTGAATTACTTAATATGAGTTTAGATGCTTGGCTCCAAAAAGATTTAAAGTTAGCAAATGAAAATATTGAATCGATAAAAAAGTTAATAAAGGCGTGTAACGCCATTAAAATTAGCCCTAACTCAGAATACCTTGTAGAAATAGGTTTTATTATTGAGAGTATAAGGAGAACTGGAGAATATTCATCAGATATTTCAGAAATAATTATCAATAATTTGATTTGAAATTGTTCATAATTTGAGATCAAAGTTTTTTTTTGTGCTAATTAGGGTGGTTGTTGCATCGATCCACTCTTTTAAATCGTTGTCCATCCGACAAAATGATACTATCTCATCCAAATCATCTAGATTATTAAATACACATTCTATAATTAAATCCCATCCACCGTAAGTAGGTGATGAGTAAGTAATTTTCCAATCGTGACCTTCAATAGGTTGAAAGTATTTTAATTTCTCTACGATCTTCCACTGAGTTCCGATAATCTTCAAGCGAACCAAAATGTATCCTCGATAGTAAATCTTGTTGACACCCGATATTTATTGTTATTCATCACATATAAACAGTTATCTAAAGCAAACTTTAATTACTATTTATTTTTTTTCATGGTTTTTATTAATGGTGAAATTATATATTTACTGGTAATTTTTGAAGAAAGCCTTTTATAGTATTGTGTAAAAATAATATCATATCCATTTCTTTTAGGATAATCTAGAATAAAAAGTGAAAAATATTGAACGAAGAAAATCAAGATATGAAGAAAATAATTATCTATATTTTAATCTTTGCTGGAGTCACATTTGTTGTAGGGTTAATTCTATACCTTGCTGGGTTGAATATCTGGTTTAATGAATTCTTTTACAATAATACTATAATGTATGCTATTTTTTCGTTAATAACTGAGCTAGGGGATACACGGGTTTTTATTTTTCTAATTGTAATAATTTTCTATGCATATGATAAGAAATTTGCTAAAAATCTAGCCTTTTCTCTATTTGGTTCATTCTATGTAAGTGAAACTATAAAAGACATCTGTCGAGATCCAAGACCGTATACTAATATTCGAGATAGTGAACCAGTTGCCGAGGGATTTGGTTTCCCTTCAGGTCACGCTCAACAATCTATTGCCACATATGGATATATAGTCTATGAAGCTCACATAAAGAAAAACAAAATCTTCTTTTGGATTTTTGTTGTTTTAGTATACCTTATAGCAAGTTCGAGAGTAATAATCGGAGTACATGATTTACAAGATGTTTGGGGGGGATTAACATTTGGATTCATATGGTTAATTCTGCTTATAGTCCTAGAACCTAAAATATCCGAAAAAATATCATCATTGTCTCTTACAATTAAACTTATTTTGTCAGTAGTAATTCCTATTTTATTATTTGTAATAGGAATCTACGCAATTCCAGATTCAACAGGCGGTTATGGAATGGTAACTGGTGCGATGATGGGATTTGCCTTAGGATATATTCTTGAGACGGAAAAAATAAAATATGACCCGAGAGAGTTAAATAATAAACAAAGAATCTTAAATTTGGTCATTGGAATAGTGATTACTTTAGTTCTTTACTTAGGTTTGAGTTTAGCCTTTCCAGAGTCCCAAATTATGGATTTATTGCAATACTTAATACTTTCATTTATACTTGTAACATTAGTACCCTGGCTTTTTACAAAAATTAATCGAAAATAAAACTTAAATTTCTTTTTTTTTAATTTCCTTCTTCTTACCAATAGACTTCTTTTAGTAATTTATGATATTCGTTCGTTGATTTAATTTCTACTTTTTTTTTGCGAGTAATTTTAATCGCATCAATGACTGCTTTTGCTTATTGTAGATTAATTATTACGGGAATACTATAATCTACTGCCATCCGTCTAATTTTATATTCGTCTTCCATTATAGTTTTAAATTTTTCTTTGACGATTGTAGGCAAAGGTATATTAATTTAGAATTCAGAAGCAAATTATAACAACATATATTAACTTATTTTGAATCTTATTAAATGATCCTTACTCACATATAAATAATATAAATCATGTCGGATGAATCTCAAGAATTAACAAAAATAGCAAAAAAAAGTTATGGTCAATCCATTTCCGATGGTTTTCGCTTATTTAAAAAAAGCTGGTCAAAAATTATCGTACCGCTCACCCTTTTTTATGTAATTTATTTGCTTTTAAAGATTTTTTTGCTCGCAGATCTGAATTGGCAAAGTTATTTTCTCAGAGAGATATATGATACTATTGATCCTTCAAACTTAACGCAAGCTGATATAGATCAACTCATAATGTTATTACTATTTGCTCTTATCGTTATCTTTATAGATAGTATTATTTACGCTTTATTTACAACCTTAGCCATGAGTTCCGTGAGTATTTACCTCTACAAGAAGTACTTAAACTTAGATGCTGATTTCGTTCAAAATATAAAGAAATCATTTAATTCCAAATTATTTGTAGTCCTTATTATTCTTGGTCTTGGAGTTCCACTTGGGTTGCTGTTTTTATTGATTCCGGGAATTATAATTTTCGGTCATTATATTTGTTCCGTATTCACTTATCAATTTGAAAACATAGAAAAACCTCTCAAACAAGCAAGATTAATTACTAAAGGAGCACTTTGGAAAATCATTGGAGTTTTTGTAATCAGCTCTTTAATTATCAGCGTTATTAGTATGATTTACGGTTTGTTCTTAAATCTTGTATGGCATGTGGACGCCCTTACATTAGGCTCGTGGTATAACCCAGCAAGCAGGAGATATGATATGCTATTTTTGAATGAGTTATTGAATAATTTAGTAAGAATCATTCTTGGACCACTTTTTATATGTTTATTGACCACTCTTTTCACATCGTTAAAAGTAAGATTCGATTTAGGATACCGACGAGGCTATCATCAAGTGCTACCTGAGTCTTATAAAACAGGAGAGGTTCAAGTTCAACCAGAACATGCCGATTCGGGCTTTTATTGCCCCGTTTGTGGGTATCATATAGGATTCAAATTTAAGTTTTGTCCAAACTGTGGAGAATCTCTTGATTTTTTTTAATACCTCCGATAATCTTTTAAACGAAAAGATAATAATATTATATTGAATCTAAAAGGAAATAAACAGTTCAACATGGAAAAACCGCCATTGAAAGAAATTTGGAGGAATGAGCTTGCTCAATGGAACAAAAGTGGTTGGAAGGGCGATCTCAGCTATGGGCTTAGTTCTACATTATTATTCATAATGTTTTTCATTTTTTATTTTTTTAACGAATCTTTAATGCGTGAAGGCGGTCCAATTATAGCAATTGTGCTGCTTCTCGGTGGGTGCATTATGGGTATACTCACATTCTTATCCGTTGTTAGATATTTTTTAAGTTACATCATAATCTACGAGAACGGTATAGCACTTCGTAAGCCAACGATTTTATTATCTCTGAAAACCAGATTTGTCTCTTTTGAAGATATTGCCGATATAGATTACGTAAAAATCAAAGAAGATCATCGTCGAAGGCTTTCATCATGGGTTCTTTTTTATTCTTCTAAAGAACCGAGAAGGCGGAAGACTATTCAACTTCGGATTTATTTTGGAGATAAGAGACCATATGTTATAAATTCTCGATGGGTCTCTAATTATAGGGAGTGCATTAAACTCGTTTTAAACTACAAAAATCTTTCAATTTCGAGACAGGAAATTTACGCATAAATTATTGCCATTAAATTGGAGATTTTAGAACGACTAGTAATTTTGAAAAGAAAAAAGAGATAATAACCAAGACATGCAAAATCACCAGTATACTTCTTTTAGCGTTTTATGATACTCGTTAAGCGACTTTATTTCAATTTTCTTTTCCCGCATATTTCTTATAGCGTCGATAATAGCTTTTGCTAATTGTAGATTAATTATCACAGGAATATTATAATCTACTGCCATGCGTCTAATTTGATATTCGTCTTCCATTATGGTTTTAAATTTTTCTTCTACTGTAGTTGGCAATGGGATGTTTATTACCATGTCTATCCGCCCATCCTGCAAACATTGCATAATATTAGGCTCCAATCCATATTCGTGAACTTTATAAAGTTTCACAGCGTTTATGTTATTCCTTGTTAAAGCATTTTTGGTATCTTCTGTTGCAAAAATAGTGAATCCTAGTTTACTAATCTCTTTCGCCAAGGGTATTACTTCATTTTTCAATTTTTCTCCACCTACAGAAATTAATATATTTCCTCCATCTATTGGAACATTCATATCAGCAGCTTCTAATGATTTCATCAATGCATCAGGAAAGTCTTCACCGATACATGCTACTTCTCCTGTAGAGCTCATTTCTACACCCAGAACGGGATCAGCTTTGTCAAGTCTCATGAAAGAAAACATAGGGGCTTTAACTGAAACATAGTTTCCTAAAGGAAGATTCATTAACCTTTTTGGAATTTTACCGCCCATAATAACTTCAGCCGCAAGTCTCATTAAATTAATGCCCCGAGATTTGGAAACATAGGGCATACTTCGACTTGAGCGCAGATTACATTCAATAACATAAACCTCATTATTTTTAACAAGATATTGAACATTAAAAGGACCGTGAATTTTTAGTGCCAGGGCGATTTTTTTGGTATAATCTTCAATTTTTGATATAACTTCGTTGGAGACCGTTTGAGGTGGAATAGCCATAGTTGCATCTCCACTATGAATACCAGCATTCTCAATATGTTCTACAATTGCACCAATCAACACATTTTCACCATCGCATACGCCATCACACTCAATTTCTCGGGCATTTATAAAAAATTTAGTAATAACAACAGGATATTCGCTCGATATAGATGCCGCGAGGTCTAAAGTATCATGAAGCGTCTTTTCGTCATAGGAGACCCTCATTGCAGCGCCACTTAATACGTATGAAGGTCTAACTAGTATAGGGTAACCAACTTTCTGAGCAAATTCAATGGCTTCTTCTTTAGTAGTCAAAGCATTCCATTCGGGTTGTTTAATACTTAACTGATCTAATAAAGTGCTGAACTTGCTCCTATCTTCCGCCATATCTATGCGCGTTCCGTGAGTACCGAGAATTTTTATGCTTGCTTTTCTAAAAAAATCGGAATACTTAGAAAATTTAGCGGCCAAGTTATTAGCTATTTGCCCTCCTGCAGAAACTACTAAACCATCAGCTTTTTCAAGTTCGCAAATGTCCAGCACTCTTTCTCCAGATAATTCTTCAAAATAAAGCTTATCGGATATATCGTAATCAGTCGATACTGTTTCTGGATTATAATTTATCATTATTGCCTGATCTATTCCCAGTTTTTTTAATCCCCATAAACAATTGACCGACCCCCAATCAAATTCCACAGAAGCACCAATACGATAAGTCCCTGAGCCCAACACTATAACTTTTGTAAGATTAGATTTATATTCGCTTTCAAAATCAATGTCGTGTTCAGAAGCACTGTAAGTGAGGTAAAGATAATTAGTCACGGCAGGCCATTCGGCTGCTAATGTGTCAATTCTTTTAACATAAGGCAGAATCCTTAATCTCCTTCTAATTTGTCTGATGAAAATAGTATCAACACCCATAATCTTCGCGATTTGACCATCTGAAAAACCGAATCGCTTTGCTCGTTTTAGCCAATACTTCTTTTCATTATCATCGGATTCCAATAATTCAATGTCTTGAATTTGACGGTTAAGATCAACAATATTTTTTAATTTATACAAAAACCACTTATCTACTCTTGATAAACGATATATTTCATCTATTGATATGCCTCTTTTGATTGCCTCAGCAATTCTGAAGAGCCTTAAATCAGTGGGGTTTCTTAATGCATATTTTAACTCGTTGATATCTTCAATATCTTCTAAATTATTAGCTACCAATCCTTTCATACCAATATCTAACATTCTGACTGCTTTCTGGAGAACTTCCTCAAAAGTTCTTCCAATGGCCATCACTTCTCCTACAGATTTCATCTGACTTCCAATGCGGCGATCCACCTTTTGAAATTTAGTTAAATCCCATCTTGGTATTTTAAGAACTAAATAGTCCAAGGCTGGCTCAAAACAAGCTGTAGTTATACCAGTAATCTTATTTTTTAACTCGTGTAAATTATATCCTATGGCCAGTTTAGCGGCAATGTATGCTAAGGGGTATCCTGTTGCCTTTGAAGCTAATGCGGACGATCTCGAAAGACGGGCATTAACTTCAATTACGCGAAATTCTTTTGAAAAGGGATTTAACGCGTATTGAATGTTACATTCACCAATGATCCCAAGACTTCTTATAACCCGGATTGACGCAGAGCGTAACATATGATATTCTTCGTTAGTTAAAGTTTGACTTGGTGCAACTACAATACTCTCTCCCGTATGGATTCCCACAGGATCGAAATTTTCCATGTTACAGTTTATAAAGCAATTATC
>DATKTW010000156.1:0-33831 GCA_035530895.1 Candidatus Nanopelagicaceae bacterium | reverse complement strand
CTGACACTAAAGGAGATAGTAATAATGAGTAATCGTTGGTAAATACAAGCACTACACCCGCTACGAATAGCACTATAAATGCTATCG
Source organism: Candidatus Nanopelagicaceae bacterium (assembly GCA_035530895.1). Taxonomy (GTDB): domain Archaea; phylum Asgardarchaeota; class Lokiarchaeia; order Sigyniarchaeales; family SOKP01; genus SOKP01. Next base: position 33,744 of record DATKTW010000156.1, on the reverse strand, counting down.
CCCAAAATAAATGATAAAGCTTTTTGTTTTTTAAAAAGTCAAGCAACATAAACAGTCCAAATAAAATCGCAGCGATTCCTGTTATTAAAAGTAACATAACTGCTCCTGCATAAGTTGAAACTACGAATTGTAATATCATTTTTTACATCACATTTTTATTCTTCTTTTTTATTTTAGAGTTTTTATATTAAATTTAATTTATTTCTTATTTTGATGAGTTCTTTTTATACATTTCAGTTATAAGAAATAAAAGACAGTTTAAATATCAATTATTGATCCTCTTAACATATTCTTTGTTGTAGGAAATCAACAAAGCTAATTTTACTAAATATAAAAATTAAAGTTAAAACAAAAAAATCTTTTTATAATAATTAACGATTCTTAGTTATTATTAGTCAGATTGCCGAGGCTCATAGGATAACTATGAAGAATGTCATCTAAAAGGAAAAATAGTGATAACCCTAAAATAATAAGTAGAATTTTATTCTGAAAAAAAAAGATCACATAGCCCTTTCATTCGGCTTATATTATAGATATTATATAACTCAATCAGTATGATTATTGTACTATAATTTATATCAATTTTTTTTAATTGCGTTTAAATTGGATAGAAAATTTGTTTATTTCTAAAGAATGTGCCAAAAAGTAAAAAGACCTTTAGTGATCAATTAATCAATCGCCCTCTTTACACTATTTGAATTTTCGCGTTATATTCTTTATTAATTTGATTTATGATTTCCCTTGAGAGTTCTACTTCTGGAAGGAAAAACACAGGGCACTCTTGGAGGATTGCTAAGGAAATTGAGTAGCAATCCGAAATGGCGATGTGATATCTACATTTAATATTAACTGCTTTTTTGAACAACCATGTGTCACTTATAGTGTTCATTATACCTTCTATCTTTTTTAAAACCATCTCAGCTTCAGTCATACCTTTTTCGCGACAAGTTATATAGAAAAGTTCTGATTTGATTAAATTATGCCCATATAGTATTATCTTTGATTCTTGGGTAAAAACATACTCATCTAATAAAGAATTAATATCTCGTGCTTCACTTATGAGATAACCAAGTAAAACACTTGTGTCCAAAACTAGATTAGGGGTATCAATTAAAATTCGCTTAATACTCATTGAATCACTTCTGTTTATTCTTTAAAGGAGCAAGATTTTCTTCTTCTTTCAAATCTTTCCTTTTTTCATCTAAATAAGACTTCTTTACGGATTTTGGTAATATTCCTTTCAAGCTTCTGAATTGTTGTAAATTTGATTTTCTAATCAGGTTCGATGGTTGGTTTTCTATGAGATATCCAATAAGATCGTTATATGTTATAGCTTCCCCCTTTAGTTCTTCTAATCTTAGCTTGATCCTAAATAATATTTTCTTGGTTTCGTCGTCAATTTGGATTGTTGTAGTCATATCATATTATCTCTATAGAGTTATAATAAAAATAATTCTATAGGATATTTAACTTTAACTATAAATTATCTTTTTAAAATCATCATAGAACCAACTCTCTTTTTTTCAATTTAAAAAAAGATTCCAAATATAATTGAATCAGCTTATATTATAGAATAAAATTAATGGTTGAAAAAATAAAATAAAATTAATCCTTTTTAAGATATTTTAAAAGAACTACGAGAATAATAGCCATAATTAAGGGAATGATGATTCCTAATGCTAAAGTAAATTGGGCGTTATAAATATCGTATACTAAACCAGAGACAGGTGCTCCAATAGCCACACCTGCTACAATTAAAGCGTAGAATGTTCCTGTTGCTACTCCACTTTCAGAATCTTTAGTTTTCTCTTTAATCATTCCAGCTGAGGAGGGAAATATCAATCCATGGCCTACGCCGAGAAGAGCCATTCCGATCATAGGAAATGGGGCTTCTAAAGATATTATAAAAACTCCAAATGATAACGCAATGAGAAATAATCCAATTAGCATTACCTTAATGTAGCCTATTTTATCGCTTAATATTCCTGCGGGATAATGAATAAGTATCGAAAAAATAACCATAATGCTAAGAATCATTCCAGTTTGACCAACTGTATATGTTGCAGACTCTAACATGACCGTATATGCTGCTGTAACAATTCCCATGTTAAACATCATTGCTAAAATCGAAAAATAAGGACTTATCATAGATTTTCTAAAGACTACTTTTCTAAACTGTTTGATTTCTTCACGAAGGTTGAATTTCTCTTTAGATGGTTGATAAAGCGAAGGAAGAAGTAATGGAGTAAATGACATAACAAACAAAATAATTGCTATTATGAAAAATAAATTGCTTTCTCCTATTATTTGAGCAACAAGCCCTCCTAACAAGAATCCTATCAAATTTGAAAATCCGATGGACATTCCATATAATGCCATCCCCCTTCCGCTCCGCCTTTGGGAAGTAACATCAGCGATATAAGCCATTGTAGCAGGTCCTCCAAACCCACCTCCTATTCCGTGAATTATTCTTCCAAATAAAAGGAAAACAGGTTCTTGAGCTAGCGCATATAGAAGCAATGATAACCCATCTAAAAATACTCCGAAAGCTATTAATCTTTTTCTGCCGAATTTGTCAACTAACCTTCCAAAAATTAAATTTGAAGGAATATGAACCATTGAATAAATTCCTACAATAAATCCCGTGAATAGTAGCGAGGCTCCTAATTTTCCCGCATATGTAGCAATTATTGGAATAACTGCGTTGCTATCAAAATTTACCATAAATGACAACGTAAGCACTAAGAAAATGTGTTTTCTTCCAATTGTCAGATTTTTTTTTTTTTCCCCTTCTGTATCATCTAAAGAGTTCTGTAAAATCTGTTTTCTCACCTGATCCTAGTTCAATACTTTACTTTTATTGTTATATATCTTTATTGATATTCTGTGACGAGATATAGATATATTGTATGTTATAATATTTATGAATAGTGTCGATAAAATAAAGAAATGAAATTTTTGATCAAAAATATACTTTTTTTTAATTTAGATTATTTTAAATATTAAATCAGATTGCCTTATGTGATTTTAATATGTCTACTTCTAAAAGTCGTTTGGAACAAGAACACAAAACAATCAACACTATGATTTGGATGTACTGTAAGCATTTTCATGACTGTGAAGATGATTTATGTAAAGAATGATCAGATCTTTTTCAATACGCTGAGGAACGATTGATAAGTTGCCGATTCGGGGAAGAAAAACCTACTTGCGATACATGTACAATTCATTGTTATAAACCCGAGATGAGGGAGAAAATAAGAGAAGTCATGCGTTATGCCGGTCCTCGGATGATATACACTCATCCTATTATGGGATTTCAGCACTTGTTTAGAAAAATGAAAAAAAAAGAAAATTTAGAAAAATAAGAATTCCAGAGTTTTGCTTGAATCTTGATAGATTTGTTCTATTAATTATAAATGATTTTAGTTAGTTCACTTTCTTCTCCTTTTAGATAATTTTTAAGAACTCCCTTCTTTTTCATTGAGAGAATAGCTACTTCAAGACCTTCTTGTATTTGATCCTTGATCGAAGCTAGTGAAAGCAATTTACCCCGCATTTTACCAGAAGCATCAGCTTCAGCTGTTTCGTTCTTGTTGCTAAACAATTGCTCAATCTCATTGATATTTATCTCTCTAAGCAATTGTGCGTGCTCTTCCGATTTTGGGTCTTTATCGAACACACCTGGTACATCTGTTGCAAATAATAGTTGTTTAGCGTGTAATACGCGTGAAAGAACTACAGCTAATTGATCTCCGCTACAAACGCTAAAACCCAAACTAGTATCGTACATCATATCTCCTCCTATCAGTGGGACCATCCCCAAAGATAGAAAGCCTTTTAAAGAGTTAAAGGTGTAATCAGTTATTACCATTTTACTGCCCACAACCATCGAAGAGGCGTGCATCAAGTTAATAGGAACCCCTTCCTCCAGAAATGTAGTAGCAATCGTTTTTCGAAACTCGTTCACGATTTGTTGCGTTTTTGACATTGAAATTAATTGATCCTTATTTCTAAAGCCTCTATGAAGGTTGTATTTTAACACAGGGGGATGGCCGAAAGAACCTACTCCGTGGATAATCACAAGACTTTTGATTAGACCTAAATCAATACAATCTTTTATTTCCGCAGCAACCGCTTTTATAACATCTTCTTTTAATTTGTATTCCGTTGATTTGTCAGTAAGCAATGAACCGCCAAGCTTTATAACTAATACTTCTTCTGCCGTCATTTATACTCCTAAATATTGTATTAGAAACTAAAAGAATAAGGCCAAAAATCTGGAAATCCTAACTCAAATATAAAGATAACGATTATGACCGCAAGAAAAATTGTGAAGTTATCTGTACCCTTAGGTGATAACGCTTCTACTATAGTGGCAACTATACTAACAACAATTATCGGTAAAATGAGTGTAATGATATTAAAATGCGGAACTTCTAGAGAAAATATCAAGACGAGAATAGAGCTAACTAATATCGATCCAACCAGCATACCTATACTCCCTATGATGGTTTTTTCGCTTCCTTTAATCCCGAACTTCTTGTCTCCGCCAAACTTATGTCCTATAATATCCGCTAACCCATCTCCACCCGAAATACACCCAATAATAAGTAGTGCGGTAGGGTTTGCATTATCTATGCCGGTAGAAGGTATGTAAAACCAGAAAAAAGTCATTAACACCATAACAATTGCGTAGTATAATGTTCCTTGAAGAAGTTCTTTAGGGTCTCCCGATCTCGACATAGATGCCACAAAACTCTCGTTCTTCATAAGACCCGTACCAATAGCCACGAATTGTAACACAAATAACAACGGAACTATTACAGCTATATAGTGACTAATAATTTCACCTGAAAAGAGCATCCATGTAACTACGAATATGGGACCTGCAAATATGTGCACGAATTTTCTTGTAATGATTTGTGAAACTTTTCCCTTTTTCTGCATTAAAGCATTGATCTGTACCAAAGCTAACAATATAACAATAGATATAACGGTCGCAATTATATCCCAAACAAAAGCCAAATTACCATCAAACGGATTAAATACCACGATTAATCACTATTCACATAAAAAAATATTTTATGATAGAACTTACTATTATAAAAGTACCTAAATTAAAAATAATTTCTAAAAATCTTAGAAGATATAAGTAAAACTACTTCTCTTATACAACATTAAATTCATTCAGTTCTCTCCAAAAAAAAAATAAAAAATTTTTGAGTTTAGATTCTTTAGATTGTTCTATTACATATTTATAATGGTATTGTCCTCAAAAATTAAGTCAATTACCTCATCAGAAGCAACCAATCTGATTTTATCAGAAATAAACTTATTTATTCCCCGAGTATCTATAAGTTCTTTGCAAACAGTAACAGTCATCATTGCCATTACCAATTTATTTTTTTCCGTATTTGATAGAATCGAATTTGAGAAAATTGTGAGCAAAAAAAGCGAAAAAAGTTAGTAAGGAATATCCTAAATTCTTATTCTTCTTCATATAATTTCTAATTTTTGGTTTCAATTATTAAAATTAAGCTTATTTAATATCTAACTCCTTTAAAATCTTTAAGAATCTTTATTCTTCCTACCTAATGAAAATATTGATAAAAAATAATCTAAAATTTAAGTAACTCCTTTTGATTGATCCCTTTAAAGTATGGATTTTTACTTGTGATTCTAGGAAAGATTGGTAATGGAATTCCACCAACATACAAACTCTTGATAGTTATGTTCTTGAATTTCTCTTTATTTTCACTAATTTTAAAATCTTGCTTTTCTAAATTTTGTGTTATTTCAGATCTGATTTTTGATAATTCCGTCTGAGATAATAGAGATAATTCTTTCACTAATTTCAGCAACTTTAATTGGAGTTTACAAGCAAAATTTTTAAATTTTAAACAAAACTCCTCAGATTGTTTCTGTGAACCATAATTAAAATAATATAAGGTATAGTTAACAATTCTATTTTTAAATTTATTTTTATAAACAAATGCAATATGGTCACAAGTTGATTTTCCTTCTTTTAATCTTAATACAATCCCTGCTAGCATAGAATGGGGGAAATGACCTATAATATAATCATTTTTATGTGCTTGTCGATTAAGAGTTGTTTTAAAAAGATCAACTATATCACCAATCTTTAATGTTTTTCCATAAGGAATTGTTGCCACAATTCGTTCATTCGTAAAAAAGAATCTCCAATAATTTGGAGCGCGCTTAGCAACACGCATTTTTTTAAGTTTTGAATTAAATGTATCATCTTTTACATTTAATGAAACTTTATCAAAAGATTTTAAAATCTTTTCCCCATCCCAAGGATTCAATTCTCCCTTATCATTCAAATAGCAACAAGTTAATCCTTTCTTCCGCTTTTTGTCCCAATCTTCCGTATCTTTAGGGCGATAAAGAAAAAGTGGTTGATATTCATTGAGAGATTGATGAATTAAATCATTCAAATTTTGTGTCATTTTTGTATAAATTTTCTTTTTGAAATATTATTTATAGTTCAATAAAATATTAAAAATTAAAAAAAATTATGATTATGTGAACATTCCATTCTAATTGTCTCTACCTTATAACTCGGCTTTAATCTCATCAATTATCCAAAAGATTCCAACGATTAATGTTATCCCTAATATTTCTAGCCCAACTATTCCTAAAATAAGGCTTCCCCATGTGAGGTCCGTTAATTTTCCGCCTACTAAATACAATTGCGTAAAAAAGCAACTTGCGCCGAAGATCATCATAATAAATAATATTACACCGAGTACTTTATAGTTGATCCTTTTAATAAAACTTGTTTTTACTATATTGTATCTAAACAGACCATTTAATAAATACCCACAAACGAGAACTCCAAATATTACAGCAAACGCAGAAACCAATATAAATAATTTATCCATCGAAAAGTTTGGAATTCCAATATCAGTATCCCTAAAATAAGATAGTATTACTGAAAGTGCAATTAGAATTACCTGGAAAATAACAAAAAAAATAGAATGTTTTTTGAAAATTTTTTTTTCTTCCCTTAGTTCGACCATATTACTCACTATTTAAAATATTAAATAAAAAAAAAAAAATTAAATTCTGATTGAGACCTTTTTGAAAACAAGTCTTAACACTATACTTATTAGAATCACATAGACAATTATTACAATCGGTATGACAAGGTCTGCCATTACATTCCCTATCATCGGTGCATCCATGAATGACATCCGTGCGTAACCTGCTATTGCTGTTGTAGCGCCCTCTAGTACCATCGCGATTCCCGCTGGAACAATTATGTAAGCTAATGTGATTATAATCCAACCAATAATTAGAGGAATAAGTTGTTTTAATACACGTCCAATCCGTTGTACATCGGAATGGACAGTACCTTCTGGTTCATCACATGATTGAGTACCGGTAGTAAACCAATAGTTCAGACACATGAATACATATCCTCCAATCATATTACCTGTCAAAACTGGTAAAAAGTTGAAAATAAATGCTTGAGTCCAAGTTACACTAGCTCCAGTAAAAATACCAACAGGAATAAAATACATATTTGCGACAACGTGTTCAGATCCTACAGCAACAAATGCCATTATTGGAAACCATACATTAAATACTTTTGCCATTAGATTCGAATTAGATTTCACAGCTTGATATATAGCAAAATTCACTAAAAGGTTGCAGATAATACCCTTAAATAGCATTGTCATGAATCCGCCAACGAAATCAGCTTCTACAAGTGCAATTTTTGCTTGAGCAATAGCAATTGCTGAACTAGCTGCCCCAGCACTCATTGTTGTTCCGTAAATCAGTGAAACCGCTACGATCCATGCCCAACATATAGAACCAATTAAGTTTCCCCCAATAGCTAAGAACCAGTTCCGATAAAGATCACTAATTTTCGCTTTCCTAGTACAGGTTGACATTGGAGTAATCATACAATCTCCAGTAAAAAGATCGGCACCTCCCATGATAATGATACCAATAAGACCGATTGGAAACACGGCTGCAAACATAAAACCAGACCATGCAGCAGATACTTTCTGTCCAACTATCGTTGCTAACATAGCACCTAACGCTATAAATACTCCAGCATTCCATCCTGTGAGTAGATTTGTTGCAAAAGATTGTTTAGTTTTACCTTCACCTGCACAGGCTATCGCATCAATTGTAGGATCAATATTAACATTTTTCGACATATTTTTTCCCTTATTTTTTTTTTTGTTTGAATTATCTCTTATTTGAGAATATAGAACAAAAATAGTGTTTTGTTTTTAAACTTTTTTTCAAAAAATGAAATTTTTCTATCAATTTGGGTCACATTTTCACTCTCTTTTAGAGAATAGAGTTCATTTTCTGAACCAAATTATTCGAAAATAAATAAAAAAGTCTCTATTTATATAAAATTATATTAAAAATTGATAATTCTATTATAATAATTTGACCTTTTTGACGAATTAATATAGTATGATTCTTATATTTGAAAATATTTTTTATAAAATATTAGCATTAATAATAAAAATAAATATTTTTAAAAATAAAAGGAAGGTAAGAATCTTATGGAAATAATTAAAATAAAGTACATAAAAGACACTATAATAAAGCAAAGCGAAGAAATCGAGAGATGTTTCAAATGCTCTGCATGTTCTATTTTTTGTCCAGTTACTCTAAATGTCTCTAAATATAATATCGAAAATGCATTCATTTCCCAACTTTTTGGCGAAGAGGAATTATTAGCTTTGAAAGATGTCTGGATGTGTTCTGCTTGTGAAAAATGCATTTTGGTATGCCCTCAAGATGCTGAACCTGCCGAGGTCTTTAACAATTTAAAGCGGCTTTCATATCAAAAAGGTCAAGCTCCCGTTGGGGTATATGCTGTTACTAAACAGATATTAAATACAGGTCTAGCTTATGATATCAGTGCGAAAATAAATGCAGATAGGAAAAAAATTGAACTTAAGGAATTATCGACCAATGAATCTGTTAGCAAGGAATTAAAAATTATAGCAGAAAAAACAGGATTAAAAATGGAGGGTGAATAAAGATGGGAAAATACTTATTTTTTAAAGGCTGCACAATTCCCGCAAGATTGCCTAATATTGAAAAGCTTGCGTTAGAAATTCTTCCAGAGATCGGTATTGAAATTCAAGAAGAAGAGAATTTTTCTTGTTGTCCAGATCCAGTTCAATTACAAGGAGCTAATCAATATTTTTGGTTAACATGTGCTGCAAGGAATTTAGCACTTGCTGAAGAAAAAGGAATGAATATTTTAACTTTGTGTAATGGATGTTTAAACACTTTATCAATCGCTAATGATAAATTGAAGAAAAGTGTTGAATTAAAAGCTGCTATTAATAATGTCTTAAAAGAAATCGGAAAAGAGTATAAAGGTACCGTGGAAGTAAAACATATTATGCAAGTAATTAAAGACGATGTTGGGTATGATAATTTGAAAGGGAAGATTAAAAAGCCGTTAAATGGTTTAAGGGTTGCTTCTCATCCCGGATGTCACTTATTAATGCCAGATGAGATAATAAAATATGATGATCCTACAGACCCAGAAGAATACGATAAATTCGTTGTTGCTTTAGGAGCTATTGCCGAAGATTATGTAACAAAGATTGATTGTTGTGGAGTCGCACTAAATTTAGTTGGAGATAAAAGCGCTAATAATAAATGTATAGCAACTAAGTTATTAGATATAAAAAACAATACTAGCGCTAATATTATCAGCACTGGATGTCCATTTTGTTTCAATCAATTTGATATGGGACAGATACAAGCAGCAAGAGAATACACAGAACTTAAAGATGCTAAGATTCCTGTTTTATATGCTATCGAATTATTAGGATTAGCAATGGGTAAGTCGCTTGATGAAATAGGATATCAATCACATAGAATTAAACCCCAAATAAAAGTATGGGAGGTTGCTTAAAATGGAAAAGGTATTAACAACATGTGTTTATTGTGGGACAGGATGTCAAGTCTATCTTAAGGTACAAAATGGAAAAGTAGTTGATACTAAACCAGTTAGAGATGGATTTAATCCGGGTAAAGGAAAATTATGCATTAAAGGTTGGGCTTTGCATGAATTTATCCATTCTCCTGAAAGACTTACTGATCCATTAATTAAGAAGAATGGAAAGTTTGAAAAAGTAAGTTGGGATGAAGCTATACAGTATTGTGCGGATAATTTTAAAAAAATCATGGAAGAAAATCCTGGCAATAAGAGGGTACTTGCGTGTTTAAGCTCTGCTAAATGTACGAACGAAGAGAATTATGCTATGCAAAAATTTTCACGAGCGGTATTTAAAACAAACAGCGTTGATCACTGTGCTAGATTGTGTCACGCCTCTACCGTTGCGGGATTAGCGGCCTCATTTGGTTCTGGTGCAATGACTAACTCACTTGATGAGATCTCTGATGCGGATGTAATATATGTTACTGGATCAAATACTAATGAACAACATCCCTTAATTGGAAAACGAATCTTAGAATCGGTTCATAAAGGAGGTACATTAATTGTAGCAGATCCAAGGACAATTCCTCTTTCAGAAATCGCAACTGACCATGGAGGAATTGTGATGAAACAATGGCCTGGTACAGATGTTGCACTACTTAACGGGATGATGAATTATATTATCAGCAATGATCTTCATGATAAAGATTTCATCGAAAAAAATTGCGAGAACTTTGAAGCGTTTAAAGAGGAAGTTATGAAGATGACTCCTGCAATGGCTGCAGATATATCTGGAGTAAAAGAAGAAGATATAATCAAGGCAGCTAAAGCGATTGCGAATGCTAACGCTTGTTCCCTTATCTATTCAATGGGTATAACGCAACATACAACAGGCACTGATAATGTTAAAAGCACTGCTAATCTCCAAATGCTCTGTGGAAATATGGGTAAATGGGGGACTGGAGTAAATCCTTTAAGAGGTCAGCAAAATGTTCAAGGGGCATGTGATTTAGGAGCTCTTTCAAATGTATTTTCTGGATACCAAAAAGTTATAGATCCCGAAGCCAGGAAGAAAATGGCTGATATTTGGGGTATTAATGTTGACGATATGGATACAGAAGTTGGACTTACCGTTGTTGAGATTATGAATGATGCATATGATGGAAAATTGAAAGGATTATGGGTTATGGGTGAAAACCCGATGGTTAGTGATCCTGATCTTAATCATGTTCGAAAGGGGTTAAAAAATGTCTTTCTAGTGGTTTCAGATATTTTCATGACACCAACTGCTGAATTAGCGGATGTAGTTTTACCAGCAGCTTCATTTGCTGAAACTGATGGGACATTTACAAGCACAGAAAGAAGGATTCAATTAGTTAGAAAAGCTATTGATCCTATTGGGAATACTAAACCTGACTGGGAGATCACAGGTCTCATGGCTAAAGCAATGGGTTATAGTGGGTTAATCTATTCACATCCAAAAGAAATAGATGATGAGATTAATAAAACTACTCCAATTTACGCAGGTATTACCTGGGAACGACTAAATGAGAGGAGAGATGGATTTCAATGGCCTTGTAGAGATATTAATTCTCCAGGGACTGTTTTCCTACACAAAGATGGAGCTTTCGTTAGAGGTAAAGGTCATTTTAATGTATGTCCATATTTACCTCCAAAAGAAGGAGATCCTAAAGTAAATGATCCAGAATATCCATTCGTATTATCAACGGGTAGATTGCTATGGCACTTCCATACTGGTACAATGAGTAGAAGATCCCCGACTCTTCATGCTCGAGTTCCAGAAGGGTATATAGAAATTTCTATAGAGGATGCTAATGAAATGGGAATCATTGATGGTGAGAAGATTAAGGTAAGCTCACGACGGGGAGAAGTCATAACTAAAGCAAAAGTTACCCATAGAGTTAGGAAAGGTTTGATATTTATGCCGTTCCACTTTAAAGAAGCGGCAGCTAATCTTCTTACAAATCCCGCATTCGATCCAATTGCTAAAATTCCAGAATTAAAAGTTTGTTCTGCAAAAATTGAAAAACTTTAACCTTTTTTTTTTTATTTAATTTTTAGTTTTTTTTACAAACAACCTTTACATTCATTTTTAATAAAAGCTACGCAATCAATACATTTAAATCCGCAAGAATTAGAATTATTAAGATCTTCATTATCTCTCAAAGAACTATGAAGAGGTAAATATTGAGGAAATTTAAAATCTGATATTAAAATAATTTTTGAATGTAATACTCCTTCTTTATTAGATGGCCCACATAATTTTAACTTATTATTTAAGTCTTGGTCACTATTTCCAAATAAACCTATCATTAAATTAAAACTACTTAATATTTCTGCAACTAAAAAAATATATGGACAGGATTTATAAGCTTTAATTATTTCCGAGATGCATTCAAAATTTTTGACCTCAAGAAGTATGACACAAGCTTTAAATTCCATCGCTTCAAGGCTAAAATTTCCTTGAATCTTTAATATTCCAGATTTATTTAATTTAGAGACTCTTTTTTTAATTCCTGAATTGCTCAATGCTATTTCTTTTGATATTTGAGTTAGGCTTTGACGACCGTCATCTATTAACATTTCTAAAATTTTTCTATCAATTAGATCAAATTTAAATTTCATATATATCCCCTTAAAATAGATGTAAAAGAATAATGCCTTATTTTGAAAAGATATTATTTTTAGCTAAGTAAATAATAATTAGATTAATTTTAAATTATTTTATTTTGATTCTTTAACTTTATTTACAAATCAAGGGTAAAATTTGCTCTTTTTTTAGAAGTAAGCGTACTTTTGACCTAAATGTCTGGAATCGATAAAAATCTCGTTATTCAGGTATATATTACTCATAATTTAAACAAAATAATATTTATTTTGAGACATTTTTGAGGAGATAATATAATATTTGACTTTAAAGTTTTTTAAAATCTATCTAATTCTAATAAATTTTAAACTAAATATACACTTTTATTTTTCGTGAAAATGATATTCATCGTAATAATACTAAATTTTAAAAAATGATGAATAATTTAAGCCTTTCTTTTATAATTAGTAAAAAAATTCTACAAAAGCAGAAGTTTTTTTATAAAATTAAAACTAAATAAATACAATTAGCTTATTTTTGAATCAAATTAGCTAATTTTAAAAATCAAAAAAAAAAAACAAAAATTAGAAGATGAAAAATGGCAGTAAAAGTAGCTTTTATGCAAAATAGCGATTGTTGGGGATGTCATCAATCCTTATTGAACGCACATTTAGGATTGTTGCCAATTCTCCCAGCGCTTGATATTGTATATTGGCCAGCAGTTGTAGATTTCAAACACGATTCACTTGTAGCGCGACCAGACGGAGACATTCTTGTAGGCTTCGTGGAAGGTAGTTTAAGAACAAACGCGGATGTAGAAAACGCCAAGCTCATGAGGGCTAAGTGTCAACTCATAATAGCTTTTGGCAGTTGTTCTTGCTACGGTAATGTTCACGGATTAGCTAATGAGTGGGACATAGAAGAATGCATCAAACGGAAGTTCGAACAGGTAGAATCGATTACTAACGATTCTCCACACGAACCAAAAGAACATATGCCTGGATTCACTAATAAAATTGTTCCATTGGACGAGGTTATTAGCGTTGACGCATATATGGCGGGATGTCCACCGAAACCAGAAGCTATCATAAGCGCAGTTCAATTTCTACTTGGTCAAAAGCCACAACCGATGGCAGATTTATCTTTCTGTAACGATTGCTCTCTAAATAACGAAAACTGTTTATTAGAAAAATACGAATTATGCTTTGGTCCTATTACTAGTATTGGTTGTACATTAAAGTGCACTGATAAAGGAGACCCATGCGTTGGATGTCTCGGCCCAGCAAAAACAGTTTCATCAAGAGCAGAAAAATTGAAAGCAATGACTCAGAATATTGACCAACTTAGTTCTGGTGACAAGAAGAATTTACACGAGTTCTTGACATTGTTTTTAAATGTACCTTTAATGTCTGGATTTGATCTAGCAGGAGACATCTTAAAGCAAGTCAGGAGAACAGGAGAACCAAAAACCGCTTTAGCTAACATTCCCGCAGATACTGCTGATATCTACGCAAACCTCATGAAATTTCTGAAGAACAATAGAGAATTTATAAAGATATCAAATGTATGCGACCAATGTGACCTTGAAATCGGAAGCAAGTCTCGAATGACAAAAGTCAAACGGGATTACGAAGGACTCCCAAACATGAATGACTGTTTAATAGAACAAGGATATTTGTGTGCAGGTCCGATAACAAGAGCAGGATGCGGAGGTTTATGTATGAGAGTTAATGCACCATGTTCTGGCTGCTTTGGTCAAACGTCTTGGAATGTTAATCAAGCTGAACGCTATGCTGATATCGTAACTAAGGGCTTTAATGTGGCTTTATCAAAAGAAGAATTGCTTGCTCAAGTTAAGGATAAGCTAGGCTTCATGGAAAAGTTTACATTAGCAACTAATAAAAATTATAGGTAGGTGTAAAAAAGATGGTAAAAGAAATAACAGTAGAACCAGTCACTCGATTAGAGGGACATGGTGGATTAAGAATCGTCATCGGAGATGATGGCAAGGTAAAAGACGCTCAGTTTAATATCACTTCAACAAGGTTTTTCGAAAAGTTTCTTGAAGGACGATATTGCGAACATATACCTAGAATCACGCCCAGAATTTGCGGAATTTGTCCAATCCCACATCATTTAACTCCTACTAAAGCTGTTGAGGATGCTTGGGGGGTAACTATTCCGGAGTCAGCTCGAAAATTGCGAATTTTGCTACAAAATGCGAAACAATATTCCAGTCACGCACTACACTTTTACGCACTCGCTGCACCTGATTTCTTATTAGGCCCTTTTGCGGATCCTGCGTTAAGGAATGTTGTTCACGTGATTAGCAAAATGCCTGATGTTGGAGCAATGGCTTTGAAAATGATGGATTTCGGTCAAAAACTCTGTGCGGATATTGGAGGAAAATCAGTTCATCCTATTTCTGCAATTGTTGGAGGTATGAAAAAACCAATGAGCGAAGCGTCTCGGGATAAATTCTTAGCACAAATTAACGAACAAGTCGAATTTACAAAGAAGACTGTTGAGATCGGATTAAAAGTAGTAGAAGATTATTGGGATGTTGTTGCTAATGTAGGTGTTGTTCCTACTTATTATCTGGGGATGACTAAAAATGGTGTACACGATATTTACGAAGGGGATATCAGAATAGTTACGCCTGATGGCAAGAAGATTGACTATGATGTTCATAATTATTTGGACGCTCTTGGCGAACATATTCCAGAGCATTCATATGCAACCCATATGTATTACAAGCCTGCAGGTTATCCTGATGGTATTTATCGTGCTAATACATTAGCGATGATTAATTGTGCTGATAAGATGGCAACTCCTTTGGCTGACGGTGCGCTTAAAGCCTTTAGAGATAAAGTTGGACCAATTTCCCATCATACTTTCGCATATCACTGGGCTCGATTAATTGAATTAGTTGAGTCGATCGAAATGATTGCGACGCTCTTACAAGATCCAGATGTAGTAAACCCTGATTGCAAAACCTTAGATGTGCAACCAAGAGAAGGAAGTGGTGTAGGAGTAACTGAAGCTCCAAGAGGGCTATTGTTATACAATATCTGGTCTGATGCTGAAGGAATATGTAAGAAAGCGAATCTCTTAGTAGCGACGAATCACAACATTGCTGGGATTGAGAAAACACTAATGCACGTAGCAAAACAAGTGTTTGAAGATAAGGCATTAGAAGGATTAAAATTACCAGACCCTTGGATTGATTAAAAATAAAAAGAGGAAACCGTGATTAAAAAAATGAGCGAAGATGTACCGGAAGGTGTAGTAAACCTTTTAGAAATGATTGTGCGTTGCTTCGATTGTTGACTATCGTGTGCAGCCCACATAACCGTTGTTAAAGAAAACGGTGAAGAAGTTTACTCACGCAGATTGAACGTTGGCTTAGGATGAATATCCAATAAAAACAATAGATTGGATATAACGCCCCCTGCCCGGGGTAAAAGCCAATAAATATATAAAATAAATGGAAATGAAAAATTGAAAAAGATGTGAAAAGAATGACAGTAGATTTTGAATTTCGAAAACAAGTTATGGATTATCATATTGGGTCTGATTTAATTAAATATTGTTATCAATGTAGTCGCTGTGCAGATAATTGTCCAATTACTAAGGTAACGACAGACTTCTATACGACTACAGGATACAATCCAAGAAGTAATATTCTTAATGCTTTGTTAGGATACAAGGATGCAATATTTGCCGCTGACGCATTGACCATTTGGGGTTGTACTGTTTGCGATACTTGTGATGAAGTGTGTCCTCAAAACATCGAATTAACTGAGATTTTTACACTTTTAAAAAATCAAAGTGTAGCAAATGGAAATGCGCCTGATTTTATTTACTCGCAAGCAAAAGCAATTTTTGACAGTGCGAAGGCTATTCCAACTCAGCCTGCTATAGAGCGTAGACGAGAACAATTGGGTCTACCCCCTGTTGCGGAGCCAGATGTAAGTGAATTACAAACTTTATTAAAAAATATTGGAGCGGATAAAAAGCTAAAATAGGAGGAATGAGAAAAAAATGACAGAATATAAAATGTTTGAAGGTTGTACCATTGGAAATCGTATTCCTTTCATAGAAGCCGCATCCCGAAAAGTTTTTGATAAAGTTGGAATTGAGACCTCGCAAACGAACTTTTCTTGTTGCCCCGACCCTACAGGCATGAAATCGTTTGATAACGATGCTTGGCTAGCAATTGGCGCAAGAAATTTATGTTTAGCTGAAGCTGAAGGAAAAGACATAATTTCCTTATGTAATGGTTGCACTAACACGCTTAGAGGCGTTCAGCATCAATTAAAACACAATTCATGGAAAATGGACAAGATTAATAAAGAGCTCGCTAAAATCGGGAAAGAATACAAAGGTTCCATAGACATTAAGCATTTTGTTGATGTGCTGAGCGATAATTTAGACAAAGTCAAAGGAGCAATTACTAAGCCACTTAACGGTCTAAAAGTTGCTGTCCATCCAGGTTGTCATTATATGCGACCTGCTGAATGGATGGAATCAGACGATCCCATGAGACCAACTACGCTAAAGAAACTCGTAGAAGCAAGCGGAGCAACTGTTGTTGATTACGGAGAGGAAATTTTATGTTGCGGAAGTGCTGTGACTAACGCTTACGAGGAACACGGGTTTGCTAACCTAAAGATTAAGATGGACGCCATCAAAAAATCGGGCGCAGATGTGATTGCTGTAAATTGTCCAGCGTGTTATCAACAATTTGACACGAGACAGCGAGATTTAGGTAAGACATACGAAACTGAATACGATACTCCCGTGATGTATATCACAGAACTTTACGCTTTAGCGATGGGTTTCACTCCAGATGATATCGGCTTGAAATTTCACAGAACTCGATTAACATCCACATTAGAAAAACTTGGTTTATAACTAACCAAATTTATAACTTTATTTTTTTATTTTTTTTATTATATTTTTTCTCTTGAATAGATTACATCAACAATGAGAAAGATAAATACTTGAAAGGAAGTGGTTGAAAGTGAATGAAAAAAAAGAAATAGAATTTTTTAAAGAGAAATTTGATGAAGAGCTTATTTCTGAAATAGAAGTGTGTTTAATTTTTAAGGATTCTATTACAAAATTGTTTATAGGCTTACTTTGACTTGCTTCTTATCAAAGTCCTCTGGATTCCCTCCTTCTTCTAGGAAATCTACATAATTCTTTAAACCTTTTAGGGTTAGCTCGCCAACCTTCTCATAACCCTTTGCCAATTTCTTATTATCCAAATCAACCCATAAGGTTGTCTCAACAATATCTCCTTTAGGTTCTAGAATATATCCAATCGAATTCATAGTGCTATTCTTCATATGCCAAGTTGCACGTTCATTTTCAACCTGTTCCGAATCTACAATTAAAATATCTCCTATAGAAGATTTTAAATGATATTCTTTTCCTTCCTCTTTTTCTACTATTTCATCAACACCAATATTCCATTTTGTAATAATTTTAGCATCAATAAGAATATCATAAATTCTTTTTGGACTTGATTTAATTTCAATTTTTTTCTCCATTCTCATTTTAAAATTACCTCTATTTGATTTTGGATGAAAATGATGTCGACATTGCTTATATACATTTGCGTCGTTATTTGGAAAATAGATTGAGTTTTTCAATACTAGCATTAAAAGAATTTAAAAAAGTTGTATAGTTATTGTTTTCGTACATTATCAGCACATTTATTTGCTTGATAAATCAATGTATTTCTTAGTTTAATTGGAATTTCTTCAAACTCCTTTTGAGCTTCTATAAATAAATTATCAAGAGAAGAAGTAGTTCCCTTATCTTCTATCATCCATGTGGTCATAGTGTTTAAATCATTTTCACCATCCCACTCTATTGTTGGAATTTCTTCTTTAGTGTGAATACCCTTCTTATAAATACCTTCTGTTAACACTATATCTAATAGAGTGTCACAAGAGATCCATTTTTCAGAAAGGTAACATTCACACCAAGGATGATTTGATATTACATCTGGGGACAAGTTATAAAATGATTCTGAAACTATGCCTTTAATAGATTCTTTACGTAAAGAAGCAATATGATATTTAGCTGGGATATTGACAGCTCGTAACAATGCAACTTGAAGATTTGTTTTGGTACCACAATCACCAAATCTTTTTTTAAGAGTTTCAGATGCTTTATCACTCTCACTCATCATGAAAGCGATCTGATCTCTTACAAAATGAAAAATGCTTAATGCCATCTCTTTAAGAGTTTTATCATGCTTAGTAAGTTTTTTTGCCTTAGCAATTATTTCTTGATTGTTACAATCACAAAACTCTGTTGGTTTCAAATATTCCTCCATACTATTTATTGACTGTAATTCCATCTTTGAATTTAACCTCTTTATACATTTTTGACTTTGACAAATTTGTATCATAGTATTTAATTTATATAATTTATGTATAGTATAAAATTAGGTAGATTTGAGAAAATCCCAAAAAAAAATAAAAGAAGAACTTTATTGTAAAATTTATATTTAGTTAATCAAAGTTAAGTTCACGAAATTGATTCCGTTGATGCTGTAGCAGAAAAGTTACATTGGTCTTTTAACGGACAAGAGGGTGTCGAATATTAAAGGTCTTATCTTAAATTATTTCTTAAATATGAAAATTACCTAGGTTCTTATCCAGGAATTATGATTGTTTATTGATATTTGTTTAACTTTTTTTAATCTTTCTAACTCTTTCAGGCTGTTCAAGTTTGTCATCATTTCAGATGCTTCAGCTATAACAATCGTTTCCATGAAATCAGGATTAGTTAAATACTTTTTAAATCTTTCTAAATATAGTTTAAACGTTTCTTTCGTAATATCTTTAAGATTCATAGAGCCATGAGCTTGAAGTATTTCAATTAATTGATTTTCTTTATACGTAAGTGTTTCTAAAAATGTTAATAGACGGCGTTTTAAATCCGTAGTAATAGGATTCTTACCATGCCCCGATAAAATCATTTTTACAATTCCTTCCTCAACCATCGTAATTACAGCATTTATCGACTCTTTAAACTGATAAACATTTCCCGCATTTCCTGAAACGTCTGCTTCTATTTTACTCAAATGAATGTCAGAAGAGAATAATATATTATCTCGTTCTCTGAACAACATACACATGCCTGGAGTATGCCCGGGGGCGTGAATTACTTTTAAATCTCCTGATAGTACATCTCCGTCTTTAAAAGTGTCGTTGACTTTTCTATTTTTAACATTCCAAACATCAAAAATTAATTTAAAACTATTTTTTATAACTTGATTTGAATTAGGAGTTGTATAGTAATTTATTGCATCTATAAAATCCTTAAATTTTGTTTCTTTTTCCATTAGAGGGATATTAAAGAGCATTTGAAAATATTCGTTTGAATGTTCAACATATTTTTTATCTTGCTCATGTATTAAGATTTCTATATTAGGATTCTTTTTATAAAGTAGGTCTAATAATGCTATGTGATCGCTATGACCGTGCGTTATATAAATATATTTGATATTTTGATAATTGATATTATTACTTTTTAAAGTAGTGTTAAATTTTCTTCTTGAACAACCAGGATCAATAATTGCATAATCTTTCTCATCTAATTTAATTAAATAACTATTACAAGAATTGAAATTCATTGTTTCCATTGAATCTTGATGAATTAATAGAATATCTTCTTTAATCACAGAATATGCTTGTGTTTCTCTTTTAGAATGTCCAGAAATCATCTCAAATACATCCTTTTTGGTTCGATTGTAAAAATCTAGCATATTGCCACATGCGAATTAAGACCCACACTCCTTCTTCAGGATAATAAACCGGAATCCCATGATCTTGGAGATATGCAACAAATTTTTCTTTTCTGGTACTATAACAAGTTAGTATTACTGGTTTCTGGTATTTATTTTTAAATTCAATTAATTCTTCAAAAAGAGCAATGAAAAACTCCTCCATCATTTCTCCAAAACTTCGCATGGTTTGGACACTTTCATTATCCTTCAAATAATCTGGAACATTTAAGAGATGGTTATAATATTCAGTTCCCATCAGTCCATAAAAAATAAGTGAATCTATTTCATCACTTTTTAGTAGTATATCTGGCATCACATTCAAATAGTTTTGCATATCATCTGAATAAGTTAAGTCAATGGGATTAATAGTAGAAGCTGTTTCGGGCATCCATGGTTTTAGCTTTTCTTGTAAGTCGTTACTTAATAAGGGCACTTTCATACCATTACTTTCAAATAAGTCTGACATTAAAGAGCCTGGACCACCTCCCATAGTGAGAATTCCTACTTTATTTCCCTTTGGAAGAGGAAGAGAATCAAATCCATTTAAAAGATTTAACATATCAATACTATTTTGGACTTTAATTGCACCCGTTTGTTCACAAATAGAATCTATTACATAACCTGGAGATGTTATCGCAGCTGTATGAGATTTTGCCGATCTTATTCCTGCATCTGTCTGTCCAATAGGGATAATAACAATTGGTTTTTTTAAATTAATTCTTTCAACTAAATCAATAAATTTCTTACCTCTTCGAACAGTTTCAAAATATAGACCGATACTACTTGTTTCTACATCTTCCTCAAGAACTTCCAAGTAATCCACTAAGTCTGTATTAACTTCATTTCCAACTGAGATTATTTTCGATATACCTGCCCCTATTTTCTCACTAATTGCGATTAATGGTTGAACTGCATATGTTCCTGATTGTGAGACAATAGAAATACCCCCTTTTCTTGGTGGCCACGGAACATGAGTTATATTTATATTAGGTGCTACTACTTCACCCGAACAGTTAGGACCCATTATTTTTATATTATAATTATCGGCAATTTCTTTCATTTTATCTTGAGTATTTTTATCACCGACTTCTAAAAACCCTCCAGATAAAACAATCACATTCTTTATCCCTTTTTGGCCACAGTCCTTTAGAAAGCCATTTACTAAGTGAGGTGGAGTTGCCATTACAGCTAAATCTACTTGTTCTGAAACATCATTTATAGTTTTATAAGCTTTAAAACCTAGAATTTCATCTTCTTTTGGGTGAATAGGAAAAATTTTTCCATCAAATCCTGCAGATACCAAATTTACAAGATGAAGCGTGCCAAATTTTTGCATCATATTTGAAGCACCATAAAAAGCGACAGATTTGGGTTTAAAAAATCCGTTAAATTCTTCTATTTTGACCAATTTAGTGTGCCTCCTTTAATATTATTCTTGCATCCACAACCATAGCACCCTTTCCCTTTTCAAATACTATTACTGGATTTAAATCAAGTTCATTGATCTCAGGATTATCCATTAGCATTTTAGAACATTTAATTAAGATATTTCTTATTGATTCGATATCTGCTTTAGGTTTTCCTCTATATCCATCCAATAAAGGAAAAGATTTAATACTCTGTATCATCTTCTCTGCCTCTGAAATAGAGATAGGACATACGCGATATGAGACATCTTTAAATATCTCTACAAATATACCACCTAATCCAAACATTAATACAGGCCCAAAATTGACATCTCTCATAGCTCCGATTATGATTTCAACTACGCCATTTTCAGCCATCTTTTGAATATTTACTCCAAAAATTTTGACGGCATGATGATAATTTTTAGCAATTTGAATTACATTATTAAAGGCGTTTGAAACTTCATTATCAGACATTAAATTTAACTTAATTACTCCTGCTTCTGTTTTATGAACAATATCAGGGCTCATTAGTTTTGCAACTACGGGATAGCCAATTTTATTGGAAAATTTAATAGCTTCTTCTTCACTATTAACAAGTTTATATTCACCTACAGGGATATTATACATTGAAATGATTTCTTTACTTTCATGCTCCATTAGAAAAGTTCTATTCTCAGCAAGGACATTAGTAATAATTGTTTTTGATTGTGTAATTTTAATTGCCTCTTTATTTTATTATTTTCATAATATTAAACGATAAATTTGCGTTTCTCATCAGATAGATTGTAATTATAGCAAAAATTAAATCCATCAATCCAAATAAAAATAATCCTATTGCCATCTCAGGCATCAATATAATATTTACGATAAGAACAATTTGAACCGTAAACCGTAGAATTATTATCAAAATAATATTTAATATATATTTTTCTATATTTAAAGATGAAAATAGCAAAAACAAACCTATAAATATTGATAATAATCCTCCTGTTTGGGAAAAAATAGGATAATCTAATTGGGTAATCTTTGCTCCTAACAAATTGAATAAAGGAACAATTAAAAAAATCATTAAACACCCAAATAAAATCTCATATGCGCCTCCGGTTAAGGAGAAAATCTTCAATAATTTTTTAGCCTTTTCTTCTTCCATTTTTCCCATCAAAATATATTAATTTATCGCCCTAAAAATTCAGGTTCTCTCTTATCAAAAAACGCTAGCAATCCTTCTGTAAAATCTTCTGAATCAAATGCTTTAAATAAACTTTCAGCTTCATTTTCAAGAGCTTGTATAGTTTTAACCTCAAGTACCTTATTAACTGCTAGCTTAGCTAATCCAATTGAATACGTGGGGCCTTTGGCAAGTTTTTCTGCCACTTCAATAACACGATCCATAAATTCATTAGCAGGAAACACATCATTAACTAATCCCATTTTTAATGCATCGTGAGCACTAAACTTGTCTCCAAAAAAGATAAGTTCTTTTGCTTTATGCATACCAACTATTCTAGGGAGAATATAGGTTGAAGACATCTCTGGAATAATTGCTCGTTTCATAAAAAATGTACCAAGCTCAGCATTATCAGCAACATAAATTAAATCACAATTTAATGCTATGTTTAAACCACCACCTAACGCTAAACCGTTGATGGCTGCTATTATTGGTTTTGGGGTTCGCTGCAATTTTAACACTGTTCTTTTTTGAGACACATCTATTTCTAATTCTCCTGATTGCATTTTTCCTCCATCTTCAACAGAATCGACATCTCCCGCCATTCCTTCGCTTGCTTGATTAAAATCTCCTCCTGTTGAAAAAGCGCGACCTTTTCCTGTTATAATTGCTGCTCGTATATCTTTATTATTTGATACTTCATCTAATGCTTCGTAAAGTTCGTCAAACATCTTTCCATTGATAGCATTCAATTTATATTCTCGATTGAATGTAATAATTGCAACATTTTTTTTAACTTCAAACAAAAGATATTTAAATTCCATTATTCAAAACCTCTCAAATTTAATTAAATATAAATTAAAAAAAAATTTTTTATTAAATTTACCCATTCATTTCATTAGTATCTGCATTTTGAGCATATCTCTCATCGGACCCTTTGCCTTAATCTTTCCACCCATAAATGCCTTAGTCGGACTAAGTTCACCATCCATAATATCAATGATAACATCACTACTGGTTATAATTGTAAAACTAGGATCTTCAATTTCACCCTCTTTAATCTCACATTTTGCATCCTTGAAAATAAGATAATAATTGTTAGTATCAGTGAAATCAAATTGCAAAGTACGATCAAAATCTTTGAATCTTTCTTGATTGGCTGGATCATCCAATTTACTTACCATTTTTTTAATACCTTCGAGTAATTCTTCATCTGCCATTTTTTTTCCTCCTTAATTTTTAATTTCATTTTTAAAAAAAAAATTTAATTATTTTCCTGTCCATTTAGGCTGTCTATTTCCTTCCATAAAAGCTGTAAATCCTTCAATAACATCTTCACTGTGAAAGAGTTCTTGAAATGGCTCCCATAATGTTCCAACGGCTCTAGTTCTTGTGTAGTGATAACCCTGTTGAAACCATTTTTTAGTCCATTTATGGCTTAATGGTGCAACCATTTTCATCTCATTTGCCATTTCCATTACAGCATTATGTAATTGATCATGAGGGACTACTTTGTTAACAAGTCCCATCCGATGAGCTTCCTGAGCAGATATAATTTTTCCAGTTAGCAGTAGTTCTTTTGTATAACGCATTCCTATCAATTCAGGAAGTAACAAAAATGCTACACCACTAGCTAAACCTCTCCGATTTTCCCAGAAACCCATTTCAGCATCAGCTGCCGCTATTGCGCAATCACACCATAATGTAAGCTCAAGACCTCCCGCATAAGCATATCCATTTATTGCAGCAATTAAAGGTTTAGGATATCGCATCATTAATTCGCATGGATCGAGCAAAATTCCAAGAAAATCTCCTAAATTCTTGAATCCCGTTGTTGACATCTCCTTAATATCAAGTCCTGCGGAAAATGCGGCTTTTCCTCTGATTTTTTCGTCATTACCAGTTAATACTATCACTCTAACACCTATGTCATCCCAAGTTCTTTCTAAAACCTCTCCAATTTCTGCCCATACATCTCTACTCAAAGCATTACGCCTTTCAGGTCGATTAATTGTAATCCAACCAACCTCATCTTCTATTTCAAATGTTATTGCTTTATATTTTACCATATTTATTTACCTCTATTTGTTGTTACAATTTATCGGCTTCTCCTTTAGTCGGTCCTCTAACAGAAGGATTCAACATACGCTCATCTACATCTTGTTTGAATTCTTGTCTTCCAATAAATAATTTTAATATATCATTTGAGCCTCCTGCAATTTGCATCAGAGCACCATTTTTTAGAATTCCACCAATTCCTGTTTCTTGGAGATAACCATCACCACCAACTATAAAAAGAGCATCCAATGCCATTTCTGTTAGGGATTGAGTTGCAAAAATCTTTGCTGCTGAAGATTTTAGAGCAAAAGTGAACATGTCTGCTTCCCCAGTATCTAAGAGATGTGCTAAATAATAGATATACACTCGTGTAAGACCCATTTTCATAGATATGTTCGCCATTCTCAATTGTACACCATTAAATCTAGAAATTGGAGAGCCAAACTGAACTCTCCTACGACCATAAGCTCGTGCTGTTTCCAAAAGATTCTTAGATGAACCTACAACACTGGCAATTCCTAATCGTTCAATGTTTAAAGCACTTGTCAAAACTGTCCATCCATCGCCAGGATCTAATATCATATTTTCTTTCGAGACTCTTACATCACGGTATCTAATAACAGAGTTTGCCATTTCAACATCTCCAATAAGTTCATTTACTTTTTCAACAGTTATACCAGGAATATCAGTTGGGACTAGAAAAGCAGTGAGATGTCTATATATCCTCTTCATTTCAGGATCACTATTAGCGTAAAGCATATGATAATCAGCAAGGGCTCCAAGCGTAATGAAACGCTTCCAACCATTTAGAACCCAATCATCACCATCTTCATAAGCATTGAGTTGGACTCCTGCAGCATCATTACCTACATCTGGTTCCGTTACAGTTATTGCAGCCCATTTTTCTCCCTTTACTATAGGTTCCAAGAATTTCTCTTTTTGTGCATCAGTACCAAATAAATGCACTGGTCCTGCGCCAAAGACTGATGTGAGTAAGGGATTTATGTTTAAGTTTGACCGACCGATTTCCTCATTTAGTATTGTGTACCCAGAATAACCCTTGTCTCTTCCTCCATATTTTTCCTCTGCTAGTACCATTAAAGGATGAAAACCTTTTTCCGCACAAAGTTTTGAAGCAGTCCATTGAATTTCCATAGGATCTTTATTTTGTTCTAATAATTTTACGGTTCGGGGAACTAATTCCGTATCAACAAAATTTTCAACCTCATCTGCGAACAACTTAGTTTCTTTATCCCACCAAGGCATATAATCAAACATTATCGATAACCCTCCGCTTGATAATCCTTATATGAATCCTTTCCCATACCAAATTTTAAGTGAACATCACCAATTTCATTTAATCCTATCCATGTAATTTTTGCTAATTTGATTTTATCACCCTCTTCATAAAGATTAGCCAGTTTTGCATCCCCTAAAGCCCGAAGTACAGGTTGAATGTCTTTTTTTTTAACATCAAGTAATGTCGCCATCTGATCAGCTTCCATGTGTAATGCTTGGTTGTATTCAAAATTCTTTGCTAATAATTTTAAAGCACGTAATTCTAATTCTTCATACATTATTATTCACATTTTTAATTTTTAGTTTTAATCTTTTATTTTAATTTAAATTAGATTTCGATTAACCTTTTTTTTTAATATACTAAAAGTATGTTCGTATATACAAGAATTATAATCTCATTAAAAAATAAATCCTATAACTGTTTTGAACAATTTTAAACTCAGTTTAATTTTTTTTAAACAATTTAAATTGATTTAAATTTTTTTGTAAATTATACCTTTTATATTAGACAAATATAATTTGAAAAAAGAGATCGCTCTTGGATTTAACAGACTTATTATTTGAATTTTCTAATAAAGAAAGATATAAAATTCTTAAAAGTTTAGACGGAAACAGTAAAAAACATAGACAAATTGAAATAGACTTATCTATTCCTGGATCTGAAGTCTCGCGCCACTTGAAGAGGTTGTCTCAGAAGGATTTAATCTATAAAAGCATCGCGAATGAGTATGAGATTACTAATGTTGGAAAAATGTTTTTAAAAATGATGGACATATTTGAGGTCTCTTTAAAACATAAAGATTTCTTAAATACGCATGAAATCACATCAATTCCAGTTCACCTTATATTTCAGTTAGGGAAATTGATGAATCTAGAATTAGGTGATAAGACCATGGAAAATATGGAGATTTTTGAAAATTTAGTTAAAGAAGCAGAAGAATTTCTTTTTACAATTACAGATCAATATCAAAAAACTTTACTTAAAGAAGCAGAACAAAAGTTAAAGTCCCAGTCAATCATGATTAGAGCTCTAGTAGATCAGAGCGTTTTAAAGTCTTACAATATCCCAGAGGGGTGGTCGACTTTATTTGAAGACTCACAATCTTTTTTTAAGAATTTTAAAATTTTTGAGAACGTAAGAATTTTAGAAGAAATCAAATTATCTCTTGTTGTTTCTGAAAAGGGGGGAATTCTTTTTTTAAGTAAGGATGGAGAAATTGATTATAGTCAATGTTTGTTAGATAATCACGAATTTTTCGTAAACTGGATAAAAGAATTATTTGAATGGTATTGGGAAAAAGGAAAAAACCTAAAATCCTTTATTAATAAAGAAATCTATTCTACCAAATAGTATTACTTTAACGATTATTTTACACTATTTATTTGAAGCGATCAAAAGACCGGGATTGACAGAACATAATTATTCGCTTCTTAAAGCTAAGATTGAAGATTTTAAAGCTTCAGGCGAGATTAATCTCAACAAATTTGATGAGTTAGAGCGTTTTTTAATAGAGAAGACGATAACTCTTAGCCTGTTTTTATGCAATTTAAGTAATAAACATTTTTAGAATAAATTATAGGTTCAAATCGCAAAAATTAAAAATATTGGTAGTAATTACTTATTTGCACTTTATCTCTCTAGATGAAGTGGAATTAATTAGGTATAAAAAATATATTTACAAGACTAAAAATTGTTAGAATAGGTAGAGATTAAATGATATCGTTTGAAGCAGAGAGAAATCCACCTTGGTTTTTCCAATATATTGAGAATTATTCTCACATCATGTTAGATTTGAGATTTAAGACAGAGTACACGTCAGTTGATATGTTAAACTTCTCGCTTGATTTAGAAATCCAAGGATTTGAGGGTTTAATTTTTTATATTTACAAACCATCATTAAATAGAATTGAATTCGACATCCTTGACCATAGAGCTGAAATGATTCACACTATAAAAGATTTGTATATTAATGTAAAAGATTATTCTTCTTCGGATTCGTTAGATTTTATAATCATTCCATTTGGACATTTTAAAGAAGACCATAAATTTATCCCGGTGATTCGTAGTGGAAATGTTGTTTCAAACTATCAAACTTTTACGTGGACTCCTTCTCTACTATTTAAAAACATAAAGTCTGTAATAAAAATATCTAATAAATACGAGGAAATCATTCCGATGGAGTATTTTGATAGGTATTATTACCAATTCGATAGTTCTTTTAAAGGAAACAAAACGGAATTTCTATTCAGCCTTATTAATCTCCTCGTGCGACTTGAGGAAATCCCTGATGTTGATCCTTTAGTTACAAAAATTAAAATGATTATTTCCAAAACTAACGAGTTATTATTTGAATTGTGCGAGAGATCGATTCCCTTAGAGATGATAAATCTTCTCAAGGAAATAGAAAGATTAAAATTTAACCTCGATAACTTATCGAAAGAAGAAATCTATAATTGGCTGGATGATTTATTAGCCTCGTACAGTGAAAAGATCTAGCTGGTTCTGAATTTAAAGGGCTATTTTTATCAGTTAGTTCAAAAGAAAAAAAGAGAATTTATTACATTTATTTTTTAAATCGTTTAATTAAGGTCAGAACTAAAACAACTAAGAAGAAGATTGCTCCTACCAATAGAAAACTAAATTTAATAAATGCAGTTATCGAAGCTGTCAAGGGTACAAAAGATTCAAAATCTGGATAATCGTTAAGCATGATTAGGAGGTTAATATTTTCTATCAAATCGAAAATTCCTGCAACGAAAGGCGTAAGACTCATATAAAGGCCAATGTCTACTACTTTTCCGCTTAATTTCCTAGTAAAAAGTAAAATTAATGCAAACAAGGGCACTGTGTATCCTATGATATAAAGAAAGTCCCAGTACACTCCACTAGCTTGTAAAGCCATTCCTTCGCTCCCCCACGATGTAAAAATAATTAAAATTTGGTCCTTAGTCCAGGCAAATTCGAAATCAAGTATCCCATAGAAAAGACCTGAGTTTGTTAAAGGTTCAAAAACGAGCATATTTATAACTAGAAGGATAACGATACCTATTGCCGCTATTATTAATAAAATTAAATCACTTGGGCTTTTTTTTAATTTTTCTAAAATCATTCTATTTACTCACATTGTTGTGATATTAAATTTAATTATTACAGTAAGCAATATAAAGAATTCGCGAATGATATGAAGAGGATATATTAGTGTTATAATCAATAGTTTTTTTTAGACTCTAATATTACATAATGTAGTTAAAATCGCTTCGTTAAATTACTCATGTGTCTCGCGATTCCAGGTAAAATCATTAGAATTGATGGGAATACCGCACTAGTCGACTTCGATGGAATAGAACAAGAAGTCATTATAGCGTTAATATTGAACCCGGAAGTAGGTAAGTATATCATTGTTCACGCCGGTTACGCAATTGAGCAAATGGAAGAGAAAGATGCTTTGGAAGCGATAGAACAATGGAAAGAAATCGCTGAGGATCAGAGCCTCGATTTATCCGACATGTTATGAAAACGGAAACATGACTAAAAGAAACTACTTCTTCTTCTTATCTATTGTTGACAGAACTAAGTATTTTGCGTTTGAAAATATAGCGATACCAATAAAAAGCAAGCTTATCACATCAAGAATTATATTTGCATTACCAAACATTTTAAAGATAAACGCAGCTATCAAACAGAACATTCCTAATACTAGTAGATTCTCTTTTTTTTTAACCATCTTGATCTCATCCCTCCTTTCATTAATTTTAATAATTTTTGGATTGCTCCAATCAAGAAGATCAAATTTGCATATTAATTGATCTCATATATAGACTATATATGTTGAACAATTGGTAGAAACAAGGAATGCAGAGAACTTTTTTTTCGTTTATAAATCAAATAGTTCTTGTTTTAGTTTCTTTAATTTATCATAAAGCCTTCTAATAGATTGAATTGCTTCTGATTTATTATTATAATCTAAGGGTGAAGTACCATTTAAATCAGCTTTTCCAATTTCAAGATCAAAAGGAATGGAATGATATAGCGGGATTTCCCAATTTTTAATTCTATCGTTAATTATAGATAATTGAGAATCGTCAGTTACTTTATTGGCAATAAGGAAAATGTTAACTACTCCTAACTTTTTCGATAGATCGATTATTTTAGAACATAGATCCAATGATTTTCGAGAAGGTTCGGTAATTACTAGCATGACATCAATTCCTTTAGCAGTTCCGCGACCTAAATGCTCCAGTCCTGCTTCGAAATCCACAACTATTACTTCATTTCTTTTTACTAACAAGTTGAATAGCAAGGTTCTGATGAGCGCATTTTCAGGACATAAACACCCAGATGCGGGTTCTTCTATACTACCTAAAACTAGAAGCTGTAAGTTGTCTGGACCTGTAACCTTAAATCTATCCGGAATGTCCGATACTTCAGGATTAATATTATAAACGCCAGCGCCAGCTCCCTTAACAGATGTTCGATCTTCAATCATAGCCTTCATCTCAGAAATCGGGACTATCTTCGATTTTACTTCGTCTTCAATCCCTAAAGTGTAACTTAGATTCATTGCCGAGTCGTTGTCTATCGCTAAAACATTAAATCCATCTTTAGCAAAAAGTCGAGCAATCGTTCCAGCGATTAATGTTTTACCAACCCCGCCCTTTCCAGATACTGCGATTTTTATTATTTTTCCCCTTCTATTAATTGTGAACCTATAGTAATAATTTGGTTATAATTATAAAAGCTTGAGATTTGATTTGGTAAATGTATAATAAGAATAGTTTAACTTTGATAAGAAATTTTACAAATAATTAATATATTATTAGCATGGAAGGTTGAAGGTATTATTAAGGCTAACAGCTTTTACCCATCGATTGCATTCTTTTTGAGATTTTCATCATTTCACTAAAAATTTTAGAGTTCTCATTTGGATCTATACATGCAATTAGTTTATCGTTAAGAATTTTAATTTTCATCGTTAATTCTGTGAATTCTTTAGGAGGATTTACTTGATAATGGTAAATTAGCTCTCCTTTATCATCGCACTCAATAAATACCCACATTTGATCTCTCTGAGACCAGTTCCATCTATTTTGAGTTAATTTTCGTATCATATCGAAAAAACTTTCGTGAATTAATAAATGCAGAGAATTGATTATTCAAAAGCTTAATCCTGTTTATTACTTAATGATGTATTCGAAATGATATTTATTTTTTTTAGAAAAAAGTTATTAACGAGGAAATATATCATTTTTTTGATTGCTTTAATTCTGAAAGCATGCTTATTGCAGCTTCGCGAACATCATTATCTTTATCTTCTTGCAGCTTCTTTAATATTGGAATGGTGTCATCTTTATTAAAGTTCCGAAATGCTTTAATAAGATATAGTTTTACGATCCAATCGTCAACATTAATGAGATCTTTTAATACTTCAAAAACGCGATCGCCTTTAATAACACTTAATATTTTTATAGCATAAGTTCTAATATCCCTGATATCACTACTTAAATCGTCGATTAATTGGTTGACGATTGTAGTTTTATCATCTTCACTTAAAAGTTTATACATTCTGAAGAAAAGATTAGGAGGGAGACCTTTATAGGAAAAACTCTTAGGGGAGCTTTCGAATTCTATACTTTCACCTCTTTGATTTTGTTGTACTTTTAATTCGACGATTAAATCACTTAGTTTTTTGTTAGCATTCTCAAACTTCTGCAATTTAAGATTTATCTTGTTTAATTCTTCGTCTTTTTCAAAAACCTTATCCTGCAAATCACTGATTTTTGGATTTTCAAAAGCTATTTTTTCTCCTAATTCCTTTTCCATTTCGGTATTTCTTTGTTTTAAATTCTCTATAATGGAAATATTAGTGTTAACGAGGTTTTTCAAATCGTTATTCTCAATCTCTAATTCAAATAAGATCTTATTTAATTCTTCAATCTCATTGTTATCTCCATTATCTTTAGGTAATTCTTCTTGAAGTTTTACTTTTTCTCCTAATTTTTGTTGCAGGTAATTTACCTTTTCATGATATTGATCGTTATCGTAAGTTAATTGGTCTAGAATTTTATTTGCTTCATTTAATTCGTGTGAGAATTGATTTTTTAAAGCTTCGTTCTCATGATTTTGTTGTTTTAGATTTTCTATCTCCTGTTTCGAAGTTTCAATTTGAACTCGATTGATCCCGTTCTCTTCAGTTAATTTGATAATCAATTTTTTTGCGTCTAACAAATCTGGACTTTCTTCGCCTGAATCTTCTTTATAATTATCTAATTCTTTCTGGAGATTTGTTAAGGTATTATTTACTTCTTCAACTTTTAATCGAAAATTTTCGTTTTCTTCTGTTAATTGGACAATTTCCTTATTAGCATAGATTAATTTTTCGCTTTCTCCTTCAAATTTTTGAACATTTTCTAATTCTACAGTAATTTCTGCGATCGTTTGTTGAAGAATTTCAATATCTTTATCTTTTTTTATTATATCTTGCCGTTGTTGTGTTACCAAATCTTTTAGCACAGAAACATCTTTAGGTATATTATCGTTTTGATTGTTAGAAAGCTTTGATTTTTGGTCTTGAATTATTGTTCTCTGTTCACCGATAGTGAAATTCAATTTCTGAACTTCTTCTTTTAGATATCTAATCATTGTTTCTAAGTCAGAATGAGCTTGATTAGCCGAATCAATCGAATCTATCAAATCTTTTAGTTCTTTACTCATTTTAAACGCAAATTAATAATCTAATTTGAATTATTAATAAAGCTATAAGCTAATAAATCTTTCTGATCGTAAATTTTAAAAAACATTCATATTTGTATTTCAAATAATGCAATATCTATTTAACTAGGATAATTAAAATTACGTAAACATTCAAAATGGAGGTTTATTATATGGGAGATGAAAATTTAAGTAATGAGTATAAAGATAGAGAAGAATACGACAAGGATTATGATTCCGAGGATGACGAGGATCACGACGACGACGATGTTTACGGTGATGATGAAGATATTGATGACTACAACGACGGAGAATGGGATGAAGAGGATTAATAAAAATAGTCAAAGTGTTGTCAAGATGGAATATTAAATAAGGATAATTTAGAAAAATACTTACGCTTGGGATAGTTCAGGATAAAGAGTAAATAATGTTTTCAATCTTTTCGTAGAATTATTATATCTCGTAGCATCTAAACCAGCAAGATCTCCCCCTGAGTAGAATTTATTTCCTTTCTCTTCTTGTACTATAAACACTTCATTCATAATCTGTGAGGTTTCGGTGATGTATTTTTCAAAGGATAAAGTTTGACTTGGTTTAAGAAACCATCCAAACAAGCGACTATGACTGTTAAATTCTTTCCACCACTTCTTAAAGAAGAATCTTGAGCCAAGTTCTTTCTCGCATTTAAGGTGTAGGGAATTAGCTGAAGGCAATAAATTATACCA
>DATKTW010000155.1:0-14866 GCA_035530895.1 Candidatus Nanopelagicaceae bacterium | reverse complement strand
ACTTTCTCTTCTTTGACATTAACTATTTTTACATCAAAATCATCATCTTGAAGAACTTTCGCAATTTCCTCAACGGTGCTTTTCGTTGCTCCATACCGGGTACCATATACGATCAACACTTTATTATTTTTCATCTTATATACCTCTTTTTATTGAATTTATTCTTTCTCACTAAGTAAGTTTGTATATTTAAGTTTTATGGTCGAAATTGAATTTTTCCGTAGATTACAAATCGGAACAGTCTAGACCTAAGAAATTTAAGAGGGTAATGAAGCTAAAATTTGGACTATATAAGTTTATTAAATAATTTTAACTATACAAATCACATGCCTGCTTTAGCTCATATTGGAATAGGATTAGCCGCCAAACGATTTTTTCCCCAAATACCGCTCTGGGCTTCATTGATAAGCGCCATGGTTATTGATATCTTGTCCTTTATATTTATATTTGCGATATGGCCCTCTCATGGGCTATTCATGGCAGTGGTCTGGTCTGCTAGTGCAATGTTAATTAGCGCACTCGTAACAACACTCCTAAATTCAAGGAAAGAACAAGATAAAAATATGATTTCAACAATATGGAGAATTGAAAGCCTCTATATAAGTATGATTATCGGACTTCTTGTTTTCAGCCACGTGGTTTTGGATTTCATTGGATGGCCAATGAGTATCATAAATCCTGATGCTACCGGAGTACCACTTCTCTTTGATGATTCTGTAACAATAGGACTTGGTGTGTACACTACCTGGTTTGGAGCCTTAACAATGGATATTGGGTTTTTCGTAGCAGGTCTCGCGATATACCTTCACTCTAGAAAAAAGATCAAAAAGATAAAAACAGTTGATGTTACTTCATCAGAAATTATATCCTAATTTTTAGACATAATTTCTTTTTTTTTAATAATGCTTTAGACAAATAGAAATACTTCCAAACTACTCAAAACTTAATAATGTAAAGATTAATTTATCTTGTTTTAATATCTTTTTTATGGAATATAAAGAGGATATTGTCGAAGCGAAAGAGCGAATGAATGCGTGGTGGGATCACGAAATCATCGATCGTCCTGTTCTAAGCTATTATTATCCAAAGAAAAGAGGAAAACTTGGAGCATATTTGGATATAATAGGTAGTGATTGGACTTTAGCGAGAAACTACGAGGACATTGATAAAGCTTTGGATGGATTTGAAAAACGAGCTGGGGAAACTTATTTTGGAGGAGAGTCGATTCCTTTTTATTTTCCCAATTATGGTCCGGGAATAATAGCAGCAGTATTTGGAGTGTCCCCCCAATTTAAATCTGAAACAGTTTGGTTTAGTCTTCCTATGAAACCAGATGATATCGTAGAACACTTAGAAAGTATAAAATTAAATCAAAATAACTTATGGTATTCAAGACTGCTCAGAATAACTGAAACTGCTGCGAAAAGAGCCGGTAAAAACTACTTAATAACAGTGACCGATATCGGTGGTGTTCTAGACATACTTTCATCGTTTTTAGGACCAACCAACATAATACTTACAATGAAACGAAATCCAGATATAATAGATACTTGCCGATCAATAATTTTAGAGAAGCTATTAAAAGTATACGATGATATACAGGGGATTATCTCCCAATTTTGTGATGGCTGTAGTTGTTGGCAAGGTGTATGGAATAAAAAAAGATGGTATGCTCTACAAAGTGATTTTAGCGCTATGTTGAACCCTACATGGTTTAAAAAATTCGTTTTACCTGATCTTGTGAAACAAGCAGAGCATATGGATTACGCAATTTATCATTTAGATGGTCCTAACGAACTCCCACATTTAGATTTCTTATTAAACGAGTCTAGTATAACAGGAATTCAATGGGTCCCAGGAGCCGGAAATGCACCTATGGGTTCAAAAGATTGGATACCACTGTATAAGAAAATTCAAAACGCAGGTAAAAATTTAGTTATTGATTCTGCGCCGGAAAATGTTTCACACCTTTATAAAAACCTGGATCCAAAAGGAATATTTGTGCGGACTTTTTATCGGTCTGAATACATTGCAAACCAATATTTACCGAAATTCGCTGGAGGGCGTGAGGGGGAAATAATTCTTAATATTATAAATTGGTTAAAAGAAAAAGGAGAAAATACAATTACCAAGGAGATGTTAGATAACTTTTTGCTATTTAAAAATTTAGAAGTAGAAAACAAATATCGAAAGGATTTGTTTAAAGAAATCTGCAATGCCTCTTCAAGAAAATGGCATTTTTAATTTTATTACAATTTTAAACCTACTTCAAAGTTTTAAAGGATACTTTTGATTTTTTTCAATTGTAGTATATTTCTTAGAAATATGGTTCTTAATAATTAAAAAAAAAAATACTAATTTTTACTGCTAAGACGAATTGATACTATAAAGAAAATAGCAGTTAGAACCGATGATATCTTATGGATTGCATAGATTATATCGTAAAGCACTCCTCCGGCTAAGATGGCTGCCGCACCGCCAGAAACAAGTGAAATTAGGAGAAGAACTCCAGTAACTATAGCCCATTTTTTTTCTTTTCTCATCATTTTATCACCTCCGTATAATATTATGATTTACTTTTTATCATATCAGTAACTTTTACATCAGGATGGTGATATCGCTCAGCATAAGAAACGATATCACCATAGATTGCCTCGTTCGGGCACCACACATAACATGCGAAACAATTTTCGCAATAGTGCTGCCATACGGGTCTGTTATTAATCATTTTAATATTATTTACCGGACAAATTCTGGCACAAATACCGCAAGCATTGCAATTTTCATCGTATTGATAGCTCCTGTCTGCTAGGGGTATCATTTCTTTAAAAGATAAATTTAACGAATTAGAAAGTTTTTTATATCTGGATGAGAACACGGGCTTTATCAGTAAAAAAAGAAGTGGTGTAAAAAATAATTTAGTTAATTTATTACGGGTTTCAAGCATACCTTCTTTTTTAGTGCTAATATAATCATAAATAATTTGAAGCTTCTTTTTCCAATGATCAAAGACTTTTTGTTGTCTTTCTTGAGCTTTAAAAATTGCTGTATCTTTTAATTCCTTATGAAATATGGACTTCTTCAATTTCTCAAAGACAGATGGTGGATTATTTAACTTCACAGTAAAACCAGCCGCTAGTTTACCACCACGAGACTTAATAATTTTACTTAGATTTTCAATAGTCACACCTGGCATACCACTGTGTGTACAAACCGCAAAAATGTACTTTGAACCAATATTTTCTAATTTATTAACGAATTTTTCAACAATTAGCGGAATACCGCTACAACCATTTGTTGCATAATAAACAGGGAATGCAATTCCGATCATATCCGCATCGGTTGTGATTCTTTCTTTTTCCATCATAGAAGGTATTGATATCAATTTTCCATTCGTTTTGCTTGCTATATCTCTTGCAACAACCAAAGAATTTCCCGTTCCTGTAAAATAATAAATTTCTGTACTCATATTATCACCTCTTTAACTTCAAGACTCCTTTATTCTAACCATATCGAAAATGTACTTAATATGTCTAGATAGTTTAATTATCAAATTGTCGATTAACAATTCATAGGAAGTCTCGTTATAATCAAGAATAAAGCATTCAAAGAACAGGTAAATACAGTAGTTGAAGAATTCATCGGCTAGTATTTTGGCATCATATTCCTTAATGTATCCTTTATTCATCATTTTCTGGAAAATTTGACTCCAGAAAATATAAGAAGGTTTCATAAATTGGTTTTTAAAAAAATCTAAGAATTTTACATTCTGGTAGAGCTCAATACACATGAGTCTTATTATCTTTCGGATGTGTGGAACCTTCAATTGTTCTATTATTGGGTTAATTGCATTATTCATGAGCATTTCGGGATCATATTTGTCAAGTAAATCATCCAATGATATTTCATTTGGATCATATCTAAACTCATCAATGAGGAATTCGATAATGTGATCCATAATATCCTCTTTACCTTTAAAGTGACTATAGATAGAACTCTCGTGTATATTTACTAAACGGGCTATATCTCGTATGGAGACGGCATTATATCCTTTTTGTGAGAATAGATCGATAGCCACATCCCTAATCCGTTCCTTAGTTCCTTTCTTCTTTTTTTTCATTAGTTTTTTTATCCTTGGTTGAATTTTTCATGTTCTTTATGCTATAATTTCTATGATTGATGAAAGAAAATAATTTTATATTTAATGTACTAAAATAAATATTGATATTTAAATCTTACCAACAAACGTTTGTTTGTAGAAAAAGAAGAATAATTCTTAACATTCAAATAAAGAGTAAAGATATAACTAAATATAAAATAGATAAAAGAATAAAATTGAAATTTATTTTTGGAGTAAAATGTTAAAGTTACCTCAATTCTTTTAGAATAGTTCCACGAATTCGAGACTTTTGAATAAGATCATACTCTAAGTGGATATTTTCTAAATTTTACTATTTTATGGGTTTGAATTTCAATACTTCCTCTCGTTCTCTTCCTTTTAGATTCCGAATGGCGTATAATGTTATCGTGGAGGAAACTCCTTTTTCCCTTAAATTTTTTACGTAATTTAGAACATTTTCTTTATTTTTTCCAACCATGTTATCTTTAAGAGCCCATCCGACTGCCTTTCTGATTAAATCTTCTTTGTCCCATTTTAGGTTATCACATAATTTTAAAAGAAAATCTACATGCCTACCTTCAGCTCCTATTTTTCTTGTGAATGTAACTACACTAACTCGTTTTTTCCAAGTATGTTTAGAATTATTCCATTTTTTTAATATATTTTTAACTTCTTTTGGATATTTTCTTAGTAATGGTTGCATAATATAAAGAGAAAAAGAATCAGTTGGACCCCAATGAGTTAAATAACCACAAATTTCATCTAAAATTTCAAAATTTTGGAAGGATAATTCTGACAAACTGAGTTCAAGAAGTTTCAATCCAAAACTGGTGTGTGAGATATAATCAGGTTTATAAAATATTCGGGATAAATCTATTCGTTGTTCAAAAGATAATTCCTTGAATTTATTTAGAAATTTCTTAATAATATCGTCGATTTCAGGAACTTTTAGTCTATATGTTTTATAACCATATTTTTCATAAAATTTTTGGCTCCAATTTAGATAATCTTTTTTTGATTCAAATTTGTTAATGGCTGCTATTTCCAATTCATTTTTTATAATGTTATAAAGTCCTTCTATATCCATCTTTGTTCTTTTCTTAATTTTTATACATTTTTAATAATTTTACTTAATAGTAAAAAGGACATTATTAATTTAGGGGATACTTTCTGTATTTTTCGATTGCGGCTCTCATGGCTAGAATATTCTCCCAAGGGATATTTATTATATCGTGACTAGGTCCTACAAAATAGCCTCCACCTTTTCCCGCACTTTTTATAGTATTTCTCACATTTTCTTCAACATCCTTAGGAGTCCCATAAGTTATAATCCCCGAAGAATCTAATCCTCCCATGAAACATAAACGATCCCCTAAGGATTCTTTTAACCCGGGTAAGTCCACGCCTGCCGTTGCTTCTAACGATTGTATACAATTGAGCCCTGCATCAATTAAATCGGGTAAAAACTGATCTATTTTTCCACAGGAGTGTAACACAATTAATACCCCCCTTTTTTTACATGCCTGATATATTTTTTTATGATATGGAAGGATAAATTCACGGAAAACATCTAGAGAGAAAAAGGGATTTTCCTTGTAACCTAAATCATCTCCAAATGTCATGATATCAACGCCCACTTCAGCTAATCGTTTTATAATTTCGATGTTAACTTTTGTGTATTCATCCATAATTTCATGAATAAAACTGGGATTTTTACGGATATAATACGCAAAGCGAGTAAATGTAATGCCCCCTATCAAAACTTCAGAGGGATTTATGGGTAAATTTGCCATAGGGTAGAAATAAGGCGCAAGGGCTTCAACAAACCGCTCCCAAGTTTGAGAAGAATATTTAACTCTTTTGTTAATCAATTCTGTTGGTTTTCCATATTGGTCCCAATAAGAATGCAAGATTTCTGGGGTTTTAAAATAACCTCCCACGTACCAAGCATATTCTAAACCAGTATTAACCTGTATTTCAGTTCTATACAATCTTCCATCCATTCTATTTAGACGACAGTTAGGATGTTCTAGAGGTGCGTTTTCGTACCTAATTTTAATTTTGTTTTCTCCAAAAGGGTCCATCCCGTAGAGATCAACATTCCAAAAGCGTTGCTCTGTAATGTAATATTTTACATTAGAGATTTTATTTTCGACATAAGAACGATTTTTTTCCATTTCTCCTGATTCTTTAAAAGCTTGGAAAGAACTCCCGGTCTGCTCAAATCCAAAATAATGGATTGGTACCATATCTGGTTCTCCATCGAGTTCTAAAGTTCTAAATACACGTTCTCGTTTGGATAATAACATTTTGATGTCTCAAGTTTTTTTTAAAAGTGAAAACGTATCATGCTAATTAGGATTAATGGTATATTAAATCTCTACTTACATTACTGTAAATTGATAAAAATATATTATTTCTAAAATGTTCTAAGTTTATATTGATATTGTTTTGGATTCAATCAATTTATTAAAATATTCTATAGATTATATAGTAATAATTGCAAAAGATAAAATTGGTGGAAAAATTGACCAATCCTATATTTTTAGAAAAAGAAGAAATTGAAAGATTGATAAACAATCCTCTTAATGAAGAGGAGTTATTAATTTCTTAATCACTCATAAAATTAGCATAATAAGATTTATATAGATCTTAGATAAAATAACTTAGTATAAAAAAAAAGAAGAGAGAAATCAAAATTGAATAAAAATCAAGAATTAGATTTAAAGCCAATTGAAATAGACACACCCCGCGCAAATCGATATAAAAAATTGATAAGATTATCTAAAATTCCTGGTATTAAATTCATTCTCAATCGATGGATGGATATAAAAAATTCAAATGGTTCTGCTATTCCAATAAATGTGTCTTTGGGTACCTATGAAGATAAAATATTACCTTTGATTGTTACAGAGTATTTTATTAAAAAAGCAAGTCATATAGTGTTGATGGATTGTGGATGCCGCTTAGCTAATGAATGTCAGAATCATGATGTTCATCAAGGTTGTACATGGTTAGGTGAGGCTACAAAGAGAATAGATCTTGAAAAATGGAAGACACATAATGCCCATGTTGCAACAATAGAAGAAGCATTAGAACGAGAACGTTTGGCTTATGCGAACGGACTGGTTCCACATTTAGGAAGATTGAAAGGAGATTCAATAAGATATGGAACCTTACCTGATGAGGGCCATTTTATGTCGCTTTGTCATTGCTGTTCTTGTTGCTGTATATTAAGTGCAATGAAATACGGTTCTTCCGACCTAAAAAAAATTATAACGAGGATGGAAGGTGTTGAAGTGGAAGTTAATAGTGAAATTTGCGTTGGTTGCGGGAAATGTTTTAAAGTTTGCATATATGATGCGATGAAAATGGTTGATGGAAAAGCGCTTATTGATCAAGATGAGTGTAAAGGATGCGGACGATGTGAAAGAGAGTGCCCAAATGAAGCAATCTCCATAAGGATAGATGATTACAATCGTGTTGAAGAACTAATTTCCCGTATCGAATCTCACGTTGATGTGTCTTAAACATTATCTATTGTGGAAAAAATTTGAAAAATTTAAAATGTTAATAAAAAAGATTTATTTTAATTGATTCCAGATATTTGTATCATAATCATAACACCAAGTATCACCTAAACAATTTGCTGGGAATCTAAAACCACTAAAAACTATATTTTTTTCTGTGTCAGGCACGTATATAAGTGAAGTATGGAACCGATTAGCAGGACTTGAACTTGGAATAACTTCTGTCCATTGATTGTTAGATGGATCAAATATCCAAGTGTCGTCCAATGCTTCTCCAACACCCGCAGGATTTCACCCCCCAAAAAGAATTACCTTTTGAGCACTTTCATCAAATGTTAATCCTTCCCAGTATCGTTCTGTAGGTTTTGTAGCCAAAATCAATTCCAACCAAGTGTTATTAGAGTAATAATAAACCCAGCTTTCATCCAGATATGTAGAAGTGCGCCCTCCAAACATCAATCCTCGCTGATTAATTGGATCATAGATCATTGGAGCACCATATCGCCCCGTTGGTTTACTTATAGGATTTAAATTCGTCCAATTATTAGTTGTATAATCATATGCCCATGTATCATCTAAATGGTTGCCAGAATCCCGATATCCTCCAAAAACTATAACTTTTTGTGTTTGGACATCATAAAACATTGATGCGCTTCCTCTAATTGGTGGAGCACTATCGGGAAAAACTTGAGTCCAACTATTTGTTGTAGAATCATAGATCCATGTTTCATTCAACCAGTTATCACTTAAATCAACTCCACCAAAGAGAATTATTTTTTGGTTAACTGGATCATACACCATGGAATGGCTCGATCTTGCTGAAGGACTATTTGAGGGAAATAATTCAGTCCAAAGATTCACAATAGGATCATAACACCATGTATCACCATAATAGGTGTGTGAGGTACTATCTTGGTATCCTCCTCCAAAAAGGATTAGTTTTTTCACACTCTTATCATATACTAATCCAATTCCAAATCTTGCTGAAGGTTTATTGCTAAAAATCATGATTCCAAAAATAATAGATAAGCTGCTAGCAATTACAACTATTAAAGAAATTGCAATAATTTTAATTTTCTTTCTCATAGATTTCTCAATTCAGTAAATTAGGTATTTAGAGAACATTAAAATGCGTAAACTTATAAACTCATAGGTTAAATAAGAGTATATTCAATGCAAACGGTTGAATAAGTGATTTATCTACATTACCTAACGAAAATTAAAAAAAAAGGAGTAAGCGATAATAAATCTCCAAAAAAACAAGATATTATATCATAGCTCAGTTTTTTTTATTCTTAATCTTCGCTAATTCCTTTTTTAAAATGTTATCTATTCTTTTAGAAGATAGGGTTTTTAACATTTTGTTCCTAAACACATTGGGGACGATCATGTACCTATTCTTTGGTTTTTTAGTTGTTAGTGCTTTTAAAATTATTTTTGCAACTTCTTTCGGATCTAAAGAATCATTTTTACCTTTTTCAATCTCATGTTTACCAATAAAAACAGCCTCCTTCTCAAACATAGAGCCTTTAAATTTTAACAGCAATTCCTCCCCTTTAATCCAGATTGGAGTTTTAATCCTCCCTGGTTGGATAATAATTACTTTTACATCATACAATAAAAGTTCTCTTCGAAGAGAATCGGAATAACCCTCTAAAGCAAATTTACTTGCACTATATGGTCCAAAGAAAGGAGCAGCAAAAAATCCTGAATTACTACTTATCATTATTATTCGCCCTTTGGATTTTAGTATGAGAGGAAAAAAAGTTGAAGTGATTCTATGAATACCAATTAAATTTACATTAAATTGATTGATTAAATCATTGGTACTTATATCCATTAATGGCCCAGCGGATGCAATCCCTGCGTTATTAATAATTGCAAATAACCCTGAATTTTCATTTTTTACGAAATTAAATGCCTTCTTAACGGTCTGATCATCAGTGACATCAATTTTTAAACCTATCACATTCTTGATCCCATTAAGAGCTTCAATATCTTCTTTTTTTCTGGCACCAGCGTAAATTTTAAAACCATTAAGTGCTAAATACTCGGCACAAGCCCTCCCAATTCCAGAACTAGCACCCGTTATCAATATACTTTTTTTTGAATAACCCATAATCATTTAAAATACTGAAATCTTTATAAATACTGATATCTTTATAAAAAAATTAAAAATAGCTTATTATTCCTTAAGAACTGAGTAATTTTACCGATTTTTATCTTTGCCTAAATTACCTATTTACCTAAAAAAAAAAAATTAATTTAAATAAGATCGTATTGAAGCTATTCAATTCCATCCCGAATCCATAAGAATGAAGCCCTACGGTATGCAAATCTTGAAAAATTTCTTATAATTGTAATGGAGAAACCTATTTTGGAGGAGAATCATTTCCTTTTTATCTTCCAAATTATGGCCCGGGAATAATGGCGGCAGTATTTGGAGTGTCCCCCCTATTTAAATCTAGTACAGTCTGGTTTAGTCTTCCAATAAAACCAGAAGATATCATAGAACACTTAGAAAGTATTAAATTAAATCAAAATAATGTATGGTATTCAAGACTGCTCAGAATAACTGAGTCTGCTGCTAAAAGAGCTGGAAAGAACTATTTAATAACAGTGACCGATATTGGAGGTGTTCTAGACATACTTTCATCGTTTTTAGGACCAACCAACATTATACTTACAATGAAGCGAAATCCCGATATAATAGATACTTGCCGGTCAATAATTTTAGAAAAGTTATTAAAAATATACGATGATTTACAGGTGATTATCAATCAATATTGCGATGGTTGCAGTTGTTGGCAAGGTGTGTGGAGTAAAAAAAGATGGTATGCTAAAAAATATTCCTCAAATTAAGAGAATTTGGACTTGTTAGTAAGTTTAGTTAATTATCTTGATCTACATTTAAAATAAAGTGTAAAAAAAGTATTTTATCCCTCTAATAAATGAAATAATGCAATTGGTACTAAATTTCCTTCAAGGGATACCCGCTCATTATTTGCTCGATTTACTAAATTATTAGCCACATTATTTATCGATTGTTCAGCAGAATCGAGACTGAACAATGTTCTATATCTTGGATCATCTGGATTTGACAATATTTTCTTATGCCA
Source organism: Candidatus Nanopelagicaceae bacterium (assembly GCA_035530895.1). Classification (GTDB taxonomy): domain Archaea; phylum Asgardarchaeota; class Lokiarchaeia; order Sigyniarchaeales; family SOKP01; genus SOKP01. Next base: position 4,097 of record DATKTW010000155.1, on the reverse strand, counting down.
TTTCAAACCTAGAGCATTTGCCTGTAATTGTAGCCCTGCTAACGCCATTCCAGCCTCAACTTCGGCCCAATACTTTAGGTTCATAACTCTGTGCATTAATCCAGCGCAAGGCTTTTTTCGATCGATACATAATAATATAGCATATTTAGAGAAACTAGTATCAAATTCCTTTTCAATCTCAGCTCTAAAAGTCTCAGAGCTAAATTTTTGTATAAAATGGTCGTATCTTATGGTTCCATCAAAATTAATCCATCTATTTAACGCAGAATACCCGACCGGATTATAATGGTATGATCCATTTGGGACATTTGCAAGATCCTCTACATAAACTATTGGATATACAGCATATCCCGCACATCCCGAGGCGTGCACCCGACCGTAACCGTTTTTCTCTAGCGCATCGCGGTTTCCATGAGTCGCGTGATCGTTTTCTCCTTGACAAGCCCAGAGCAGTTGAGAAATTTGGTTTAAATTTGTATGGTTTGGTGCCTTTTCATCAATACGATTAAATATAACATCGTCTAGTGGAATTCCTTTATACTTTTTCTCATAGATTGCGCGGTCTTTGTAGCAAGCTGGAGTGTCGAGTAAGATTGTACCCTCCTCTACTTTTATTTGAAGAGGTTCTGCAGTATCTTCTACTAAAGGAGCCCTATCTCTCTCTCGAACTGCTACCGAATATAAGAAGGCATAATTTTGATTCGTTAAATTGTTAACGAGTTTATTGTATTTTTTAGGCGCTCTTGCTCGTTGTGATACACCAAGCCCTATGCTATCCACTTTTAATGAGAGATATTGCCATGTAATCCCTACTCGAATTAAATCCTCAAATTCAATAGATTCCTTCCAAAACAATTCGGGATATAGTTCCATAGTCAATTTTGTTTTTTCTTTATCAGTTAATCGAACCAAACCATCACTATTATATTTATATGTCCCTCCAGTGTAATCGTCGCCATTAGGTAATACAACAAATAAAGAATTTGAAGGTGCTGCTTGAAATGTAGAATTACATATTTCTTTAATAACAGATAATTGCAATACGCGCCCTTCACCCGAGCAATCTTTACGCCTTGCCAAACTCTCTTGCAGACTCATTTTAAACACTGTATTAATTTTTCTAATTTGAATTCTCTAAAAAAAAAAATAATAAATAAATAATTATAATTAACGATTATTTTTGGTTCATCAAGTATTCATTCATTTCAACGAAAGAGCTTGTTCGGATAAGGGCTGCTTTAAGGAATTGAAACCCTATGTCGTAGGTTGACCCGTCTCCGCCGATGTGGATAACATATGGCACTTCACCTTTGTATAACCCCTTGGCTTTTAAGATTTTATAGGTTGTGCTTATTCCTTCAGCAACAGTTGCACCTGATTCAAATAAATGGTGAACCCAAGGAACTTTCCATGAGGTTACAAAATCTTTGGAAGTAGAGACCTCAACACAACTGGTATTATTAACATATATAATGTTCTTACCAGCAATAGCAGTGGCTACAGTTGCCATTTGATTTAATACCATTCCAGCCCCGCATCCTGGACAAAGTCCGTGCCCGGGGTGCAGATGAGTTTGAGGCTTTAATGTTCTTCGATCAACTTTATAGAAGTCTACAGGTTTTTCAGCTCCAAATTGTTCAATAAGTCCTTTTAGTTTGAGATTTCGTTGTTCTGTAAAATAAATTATTTCGTCAATTTCTTTTTCCATGAATCTTGGTTTAAATAAATGCTTGAATTTGCCCATGGATTTAAGATATTCTACGAATTTTTCTTTATCAATATCTAATCCGCGATAATATGAAAATGTTGGCATTCCGTCTTTAACTCTTATCGTATAAAGAGGCCAATACCCGCAATCTGTAGCTAGTTTTGAAATACTTCCCGCATCACCAGCAGCATGGCGCCATCCTCGCATGCAATCTGAATAGGATTGAATGAAAGCAGATCCATTTGATTTCATCGCATCAGCGAATTTTCCCATGAAGTCTGCGGGATAAGCAGGATTAGCAGTGGCTAAGAACAGAGATTTTGTACCGAAAAAAGCAAAAGGAGTGACCAGATCTTGCTTAACACCGACTTTTCCAGGTATTTTCTCTCCCCCCGGACCAGTGGTTGTTGAAGCGTAAGGTGGAGTTCCTCCCGATTCTTGAATACCTGTGTTCATAAAAGCTTCGTTATCGTAGTTAAGAAACACTACATTAGACTTTTCATCTCTTGCGAGAATGTCTTCAAATAGGATTAAATTTCTTTCTGGTTTAGACATTTTATCGATCCACCTCATGTATTTTGTCTTTGCTTTCTCTTACACCTAGGTATGTATAGAGTTGCCCTTTCATGTCGTTCACTGATTCCATCTTCCTTTTAGTAATATCAAATTCGTCTCGTGTGACGTCTCTTCCACCTAAACCTACGATATAGCTTCTAAAAATAATATTAAGTGGATATAATGCTGTTGCTATCGAGGTTGAAAATGGCGGTAGAAGATTATTAAGTGCATCTGATTTCTCTAAGATGATTAATTTTTCAATGTTATGCTCTTGAATGATTTTTTGTAACTCTTCATAAGGGAAAGGTCTGTATGCTCTGATTTTGATTAATCCTATGTCTTTATTTTTAGTCATCCAACTAATGATGTTTCCACACATCGACCCCATAGTAATAAACGCAGTTTTTGAGGAGTTATCCAAATTATAAGTCTCAATTAAATTATAATGGCGACCGGTTGCTTTTCCAAATTCATTAAAAGAATTTTTCATTACATTTAATACGGAATTTTTGGCGACTTCAAGATTCATTCTTCCCTCCATGAAAAAATCTGGCGTAACAATTCCACCCCATACTCCTGGACGTTCAGGTGTGATTGTATGGCGAGGTTTCCTTGGCGTTAATTTATGTACGACTTCATCGGGAGTTAACCATAATTTTTGAACGGAATGAGAAATTATAAATCCATCGTGTACAAACATAGTTGGAAATAATGAATTATCAGACATCATGACTGATAAAATTGCTGCATCGTAAGTCTCTTGAACATTTTCTGAAACAATACAATTCCACCCATAATCAGTAATAACAAATTCCCAACTATTCCAAATTGATAGATTTGGAGCGTTGAAAGCTCGGGCGGAGATCATCATCGTTAAGGGTACTCGCCACCCTACAGCCATTGGTAAAGCTTCTGACATCAATAAATAGCCTTGAGACGCAGTTGCAGTAAAGGTTCTTGCACCCGCTGCACAAGCTGCGGTTGAGTAGCTAATAGCTGCTAATTCTGATTCGACGTTAACGAAAGCTGCTTTCAACCTTCCTTGATGGACAACATCGGATAAACCCTCAACTGATTGCGTTTGAGGTGTAATTGGGAAAGCACATATCACATCGGGATCCGTCTGAGTGACGCCCCCTGCTACGGCATAATTACCAATCATAGCAGTTTCGATTGGTTCTTTAATCTCCTTAAAGAATAATTTCATTGGTTCAATTGACATTTTAATTACCTCCTCCTTCTTCTGGTAATGCACAAGCAGCAGGACCTTGTTTTGGTCGTTTACTTATGGCTTGAACAGGACAAATATTAAGACAATTTTGACAAGCTTTACAGTGAAACACATCGATTCCAGACATATGGTATTTACCGTCATCGCCTAATTTTCTAAGAGTGGCAAAATCTGGGCATATAAACCAGCATTGCGTACAATTAGTGCATGTTTCTTCGTCCCATATTATTTCCCATTCACCCCACGACCCGGTATTTACTTGATCGCTTCCAACAGGGATTATATCTTCATCACAATACCAAACACCAGCTTTATCTAAATCTTTGTATCCTGGCAACCCGAGAGATACTTGTTGCCATGGTATTTTACTGTCCACAGTGAAATTTGGCTCGATCCCCATATCATAAACACATGTTTCTTCAATTGCCTGTTTAATAGCCTGAATATTTTTTCCAGCAACCTCGCCTTTAAACCGCTTCATTATCGCATCAGATAATTCTTCAAGCGTAAACAGATGAGATACACGAATTAAAGCTCCCAATATTATGGTATTCGTAATATTTCTCCCTAAAACATCAAGAGCAATTCGAGTTGCATCAA
>DATKTW010000154.1:0-15876 GCA_035530895.1 Candidatus Nanopelagicaceae bacterium | reverse complement strand
GCGCATGGTCTTTTGTTGCAAGTCGAAATCCGTCGTTTATAGTTTTACAGATAAACGAAACAACAGGTACAATAATCACAACACTGCATCAGTATGATATTAGGGCTTCAAAATTTAGAGACTTGAACGATATTTATATATTTGATAACGACAAAATTTACTCCAAAACTGAAAATTAAACAAAAAAATTAAAAAAGTATAATTTTAAGTAATTGATATTAATCTGGCGTTTTTATTTTGTCCAATACGAGAATTTTCGGTAATTTTAACAGCAAACCAAGATTTCTTTTACCTGTACTGCTTTTATTATATTGCAGCTTCCTCTCACCAAATTTATTCTTTTTTAACATCATATTTAGTGTTGAATTTTCGCCGTTAGAAAAGTATATTAAATCTTCTGGTGTAGCTATTATCTCTAAATCGTATTCTTCTAATTTGCCTTTATTTATATTATAATCTCCATTTTCTGCTACAAGATTAACCCAAAGATAAAAATCTGCCTCCGTTTGAAGTCCAATATTCAGTTTTGCGTTAAAATTATCAAGCATTTTATTATTCTTTGGATTATTACGTTTATCCAAAATGATACTTTCGATAACTCCTTTAAAAGTTATAAATAAATTTTCTTTTTCATATTCGTCCATAATATATACCCTAATTTTGTAAAATATAATTCTTGTTGTTAATAATTTATTTAATTTAACAAAAATAATAGTATTATTAATCTATCAATTTTTGAAAATTGAATCTAATTACATAATAAAAATAGAAGGTGAAATAATTTAATGTGGTTCTTTTTCTCTCCTAAAATAGTGTATGGTCCCGATTCACTTGATTTTTTTGAGAATATTACAGGCAAAAAGTGTTTTATTGTCACTGATAAAATATTAGAAGATTTGGGATATGTAAAAATACTAACAGATAAGTTGGCTAAATTTGATAAAGAATGGGAAATTTTTACTGATGTAGAACCAGATCCTAAAGAAGAGAGCATAACTAAATCTAAAGAAAAATGTCTTTCCTATAAACCAGACATAATCATTGGGTTGGGTGGTGGGTCGGTAATGGATGTTGCAAAAGGATTATGGGCAGTTTATGAATATCCTCAATACGGAATAGATGATTTTCACCCTTTTAATAATGATTTGTATAACTTAGGAAAAAAAGCTAAATTAGTTGCGATACCTACTACGTCTGGAACCGGGGCTGAAACAACATGGGCTGTAATCATTTCACGACTTGAACCAGAAGGGGACATTGAAGTTTGGAAGAAATATGAACAAGCTCATAAGGGATTAATACCTATGTACGCGATTGTAGATCCAATATTTCCTATTGGTATGCCCCCTTACCTAACTAGTGGCACTGGTTTTGATGCCTTAGCCCATTCAATTGAGGGATTAACTTCTGTCTGGAAAAATGAATTTAGCAACGCAATGTGTCTAAAAGGAGTCGAGCTCGTATTTAAATTTTTACCCACTGTATATAAAGATGGAAAAAATGAGGAAGCACGGGATATGATGCATCAAGCAGCAACAATCTCAGGTTTAGGGTTTGGTAACTCTCAAGCTCACATAGGCCATACTCTTGGTCATGTTTGGGGCTCAGTATATCATCTTCCTCATGGAATTTCTGTAGGCTTATTTTTACCTTATATTGTTCAATATTGTTTAAACAATCCCGATAAAAATGATACTACAGCAAAAATATTTGGAAACTTGGCTAAACAATTAGGATGGACTGAATGGAATACTGATGAACATACAGCCGCTAATACTGTTATTGATAAAATCAAACAACTGCAGAAGGAAGTAGAATTACCTACAAAACTTGCAGATACCGGAGTTTCTAGAGAGGACATGGAAAAAAATATGAATACGCTTATTTCACTATGTTTTCAAAGTTCAAGCTTAACAATGGCTCCAAGATCTGCTAATACGGAAGATCTTCAGAAGCTTTTTGAATACGCTTATGAAGGAAAAGATGTTGATTTCTGAGTTTAGTTTGTTTCAAATTCAATTTTAACAACTATTTTTTTTGTTTTTTTTTTCATTGTTTTTTCTAATTCAAAATTGTCGAAATGTTAAACCATAAATATTCTTTTTTTTATTATTTGTTTATAAATATCATTCGCCATTCTTTGAATTATGGAAATAATTGAATAGATCTATGCCACTAGTTGAAGAAGAACAAAAATTTCTAAATTACTTAGAGAAATTAATAGGGCTGAGTATTCCTGAAGTACCAGATCTTCAAAGTTATACTTTTGGATATACAGTTAGAGATAACCACATAGAGGGCTTAAGTCTATTTTCTTGTGGATTAATAATTATACCTGAGAAAATTACTACTCTTACTCGTTTAAAGAAAATTCTACTGAGAGGTAATAAGTTAAAAGTTATTCCGGAAGAGCTTTGTTTTATTTCTTCCCTTGATACTTTAGATTTAAGTGAAAACAGGTTAGTGAAATTACCAAAAGCAATTTACTCTCTATCTTCATTAAAAGAATTACATGTGGAAACCAATCGTTTAACTTTATTACCGGATACCATAAGCTCATTGACTTGCCTTACTCTATTAGATTTAAGTGAAAATTCTCTTTACAAAATACCTGATACTATAGGAGCATTAAAAAATTTAGAATCTTTAGATCTGAGTTATAATATGCTAAACGAACTACCAGACTCCATTAAAGAATTAAAATCTTTAAAGTTGTTATACTTAGGAAACAATAAACTGAATTTCTTACCTGAATCTATAGGATTTTTGAATTCTTTAACGAGATTAAATTTGAGAAATAATGAATTAAGTAAATTACCAAATTCCATAGGAAATTTAACTAATTTATCGTCTCTTTTTTTAAAGGGAAACAATCTTACTTATCTACCAGATTCGATAGGAAACTTAAAAAATCTTAAGTATTTAGGATTAATGTCTAATAAGCTTCCTATTCTCCCAGAGTCGATAGGATATCTTGAATCATTAGAAAACTTAAACATTTCTTCTAATTACCTTACTGAGCTTCCAAAATCCATTAATTCACTTAAATCTCTTATTAAATTAGAAATAACAAATAATCAATTAACTTCATTGCCTGAGCTCGAGTCCTTAAGCGCGGTTAAAACATTAAAATTGGATAGAAATATGCTTAAGCAATTACCAGATTCGATTTGCAAATTAAAATCTCTCGAAACATTAAAGATTGATCGTAACGAGCTTGAGATGTTTCCCAACTCGATTGGAGATCTTGCCTCCTTAAAGGAGTTAGATTTATATGATAATAAATTAAAATCTCTTCCTGATTCTCTTGGGAACTTAAAATCTCTTGAAATATTAGATTTAAGTAAAAACCAGTTGACTTTTTTACCAGATTCAATAGGATTGTTGGATGCATTAAAAGAACTAGATATTTCTACTAATAAATTAAGGGAATTAACACCATCCATAGGAAAGTTACCCTTAATAAAAAACTTAGTTTTAGGATTTAATCGCCTTGAAACAATACCTAATAGCATTGGTTCTCTAAAGACTTTAGAAAGTTTAGATTTAGGCAAAAATATCATCAGTACAATTCCCGATACGATTGGATCTTTACAATCTCTTAAAAGACTTTATCTATATTATAACAACTTGAAAGAAATTCCTGATACAATCGGAGATTTAAAAAATTTAAAATATCTTTATTTAGGTAACAACAAGCTAACAGAGATACCTGATTCTATTGGAAATCTCAAATCTTTGAAATATTTATTTTTAAGGACAAATTTCATTAACAATATACCAGAATCAATAGAATCACTTTCTTCTCTTCAGTACTTAAATATTGAACGCAATAATCTCAAGAAGTTTCCCGCTTCACTCGAAAAATTAGAAGCTCGTGAAGTTAAAGTTTTTAAATAGAATAAACCTTTTTATTTAGGAAATTATAAATTTCGCCTTACTAATTCTAAACTTAGTAATCAAGTTAGAATTGAGACATACTTCTAAACTTGAATTAGTAGATAAAAATCTACGATTAAATCTATAAATATTAAAAAATTAATTTTTCATATAAAAATGAGGTGCCAATTAAATGAAAGGTTTTGAAGGTAAGCTTTTAATAGTTAATTTAACCGATAAAGAGATTAGTGAAGAAGAAATTGATGATACTATTGCTACAAATTTTATTGGAGGTGCTGGATATGCTTGTAAATATTTATATGACAAGATTGACAAAGATACTGACCCTCTTTCACCAGATAATATATTAATGTTTATGACTGGTCTTTTTTGCGGTTCAAATGCGCCTACAAGTGGTAGATTCGTTGTTTGTGCTAAATCCCCCTTGACAGGAATATGGGGAGAATCGAATTGCGGAGGATTTTTCGGTCCAGAATTAAGAAAAGCAGGTTACGATGGGATTGTATTTAAAGGGTCGTCGGAGAGTCCGGTACTTTTAGAAATAAATGAGAATAAAGCGGAAATCAAGGATGCTTCGGATCTGTGGGGAAAGGGTATATTTGAAACATCCAAAATATTGAAGGAAAAATCAGGATCCCAACTAACACGCGTTGCATGTATAGGGCAAGCGGGTGAAAATCTTGTAAAATACGCTATTATTGCTTCAGAAGATAAAGCTGCTGGAAGGACAGGTATGGGGGCCGTTATGGGTTCAAAAAAATTGAAAGCAATTACAGTTAGAGGAACAAAAAGGAAATATAATGCTTTTGAACCTGAAGAATTTCGGGAAGCAGTAAAAGTAACGAATGAGGCAATTAATTCTGCTTTTGCAACCCAAATGTTTGGAGATCTAGGTACATCAAGTGGGGTTGATATGTACAATGCCTCAGGAGAACTACCAATTAAATACTGGAAACAAGGAACTTGGGAAGGAGCGTTCAACATATCGGGCTCTACTGCATTCGAAACAATGTTCACTGGAAGTTATCCCTGCTTTTCATGTCCTATAGGTTGTTCAAAGAGGGTGAAAATTGATGAAGGGGAATATAAAACTGATGGTGAAATAGAAGCAGCTGAATACGAGACTGTAGCTGGATTTGGATCTATGCTCTTGAACGATGACCTTGGAGCAATTCAAAGAGCAAATTACTTATGTAATGATTATGGAATCGATACGATAAGTGGGAGTAGTACAATATCGTTTATCTATGATCTTTTCGATACAGGTAGAATTAGTACTGAAGATCTAAACGGGTTAGAACCAAAATGGGGTGAAATTACTCCGGCTCTCGAATTATTAAAAAAAATTGCGCTAAGGGAAGGAATTGGTGATGTGATGGCTGAGGGTTCTGATTATGTTGGAAAAAAATTCAAGATTCCTCAAGACGATATCGCTACGGTTTACGGAATGGAAATACCCTACCACGATTTGCGACGTATGTACGGAATGGCAGTTAGCTACGCTTTAGCCACTCCTCGGGGACCTTGTCATACCTCGTGCGATGCCTATATGGTAATCTTAGGATTACCATTTAGCCAATTTGGAATCGAATTAAATGTTGATTGGTATCAAGATGATAAACCTATGGCAGAATTTTGCGCTCGAATTCAAGATTATCGAGCGTTATATGCGTCATTAATCCTTTGTTCATTTGCTAATCCTCCTTCTGAGATGGTTCTAGAAATGGTAATTAAAGCAACGGGATTAAATCTCACGATGGAGGATTTTAAGTTGCTAGGGGAACGTATTTACATGATTAAAAGAATGTTTAATTTAAAGATGGGGCTTACACCTGCAGATGATAGATTGCCAAAGATCGCACTCAATCCCGTTAATGAAGGAGGTTCTGCTGGAAAAACGCCAAATTTTCAACAATTAAAAAACGCCTACTATGAATATCGACAATTCGATAAAAAATCAGGTTATCCAAGTCAAGATAAACTTAAAGAACTAGGTTTAAATGACTTATAATTTTTTTTTATTATACTTTTTTATTTTACTACTCAATTTCAATTAAACTCCCTATAAAGGGAAATTTGTTAAATGTTAAATATTAAAAGGAGTTAGATAAAAATATGGATGTTTCAAAAGCCATGAAGATTAAATTATCAGATAAATTACCCCAAGTTCCCGAATTTGAGGAAGGAATCCGTAGGGCTCCAAGTCGCGGATACAACTTAAATCGTGAAGAAACAATTATTGCTTTAAAAAATGCGTTAAGATACGTCCCTGAAAGCCTACACATACAGCTTGCCACAGAATTTTTAAGTGAGTTAACTACTAGAGGAAGAATTTATGCTTACCGTTATCGGCCATCTGAACACATAAGAGCTAAACCCATCAATAAGTATAATGGTATTCTTGAAGCACGTGCGATACAACTTATGATCGATAACAATTTAGATTTTGATGTCGCACTTTACCCCTACGAATTAGTCACATATGGAGAAAGTGGACAAGTATGCCAGAACTGGTTACAATATAGGTTAATCAAACAATACCTCGAAGTTATTAAGGATGATCAAACACTTGTAGTTATGTCTGGACATCCTCTTGGTTTATTTCCTAGCAAAAGAGATGCTCCAAGAGTTATTTTGACTAATGGACTAATGATTGGTTTATTTGATACTCCCGAAGAATTTCAAAGAGCTTCAGCTTTAGGAGTTGCGAATTATGGACAAATGACTGCAGGAGGGTGGATGTATATAGGTCCTCAAGGAATCGTTCACGGAACATATTTAACTTTGCTTAACGCTGGAAGACTCTATTTAGGGATACCTCCAGATGAAGGTCTCAAAGGTATTTTATATATTACTTCTGGTTTAGGTGGCATGAGTGGCGCTCAAGCTAAAGCTATAGAAATCGCAGGCGGTATCGGCATATTAGCAGAAGTTGATAAGTCTCGTATTACAACTCGATATGAACAAGGATGGGTAAGTAAAGTTTCAAACAACCTTGAAGAAATCTTTAATTGGGTCGAAGAATATAGAACAAAAAAAGAACCTGTTTCTATAGCTTATCAAGGTAATATAGTTGATATATGGAAATATGTAGTGGAACATGATATTAGTGTTGAGCTCGCCTCAGATCAGACATCTTGCCACGCTCCTTACGAGGGGGGTTATACACCCTTTAGTGTAAATTTCGAAGAAGGTAGAGAATTGTTGAAAACAAATCGACAAAAATTCGAAAAACTAGTTGACGAATCATTATGTGAACAATATAGGCTTATCAAAATTATGGTTGATAAAGGGACGAAATTTTGGGATTATGGTAATTCTTTTCTCAAAGCTGTTTATGATGCTGGAGTTAAGGAAATTGCAATTGATGGAGACCCCAAAAATGGATTCATCTTTCCTTCCTATGTTGAGCATATCATGGGACCATTATGTTTTGACTATGGATATGGTCCTTTTCGATGGGTTTGCTTAAGCTTAGATCATTCTGATTTGATAAAAACAGATCAAGTCGCTCTTTCTTGTATAGATCCAAACCGTAGAGCTCAAGATCGCGATAATTGGTATTGGATTAAAAATGCTGAAAGGAACAAACTAGTAGTTGGTTCACAAGCTCGTATATTATATGCTGACATGGAAACACGCATCAAAATCGCATTAAAATTTAATGAATTAATCAGATCTAGCGAAATCGGTCCCATAATGCTCGGTAGAGATCATCATGATGTATCAGGTACAGACTCTCCGTTTAGAGAGACATCAAATATTAAAGATGGTAGTAATATTATGGCAGATATGGCTCACCATAGTTGGGCTGGAAACATAGCTCGCGGTATGACGATGTGTGTGTTATCTAACGGAGGTGGAGTTGGTACTGGAAAGGCTATTAATGGAGGGTTTGGATTAGTTTTGGATGGATCTGAACGCGTTAATGAAATTATCAGATGTGCTATAGACTGGGATGTAAGCTGTGGAATAGCAAGAAGGGCGTGGGCGAGAAATGCAAACGCTTTAGACACTGCTTATAATTGGAATGTAGTGCATGAGGAGAGGGGACAAATTACTTTACCTTTCCAAATAGACGAGAACATGGTTAGAAATATTGTAGATTTAGAAATTGAAAAAATAAAAAATAATCTTGATTAAAATGAGTAAAGAGTTTATGTATGGGATTGACCACTTAACCCCTGATTTAGCTTTACAGATTGCTAATGGAGAGATAAGAGGAATAATTACTGAAGAAGTTAAATCAAGAGTTATAAAGAACTATGAAACAGTTCAGAAAATAGCTAAAGGTAAAAAATTAGTCTATAGTGTTAACACTGGGATTGGTTCGCTGTGTACTACCATTATTTCAAAAGAAGAAACTGGTAAATTACAAGAAAATCTTTTAAAAAGTCATAGCGTAGGTATTGGCAAGCCAATTGAACACTTATTATCAAAACTAATGATGATTTTGAAAATTCATGCTTTATGTAAAGGATTTTCTGGGATTTCTTTAGAAGTAATCGAACGTATTTACTGGCATATAGAAACCAATGTAATCCCATTAGTTCCAGAGCAAGGCTCCGTAGGAGCATCTGGAGATCTCGCTCCTTTAGCCCATTTGTTCCTACCCCTCATTGGGTTAGGATATTTATCAAAAGATTGTAAAAATTATCACAAGGCAGCAGAGATCTTAAACGAATACAATTTATCCCCTTTGAAGTTACATGCCAAAGAGGGTTTAGCTTTGATTAATGGAACACAATTTATTTCTGCCCACTCTGTGATTATCTCTGAAAAATTTAGTAATTGCCTCGATAACGCCGATATTATAGGTGCCCTCAGTCTTGAATCTTATTTAGGTTCACCTCAACCTTTTGATGAAGAACTAATTAAGTTAAGACCACATAACGGTGCTATGCTTGTAGCTGAAAAATTTAGAAGATTTCTAAACGATTCTCAATTTATTAAATCTCATAAAGATTGTGGGAGAGTTCAAGATCCTTATTCTATACGATGCATACCACAAGTCCATGGTGCTTCTAGAGATGCTTTTTTTCACTTCAACGAGGTATTAATATGTGAATTGAATTCGGTAACTGATAATCCTATAATTTTTGATGAAGAGAAAGCAATAAGTGGCGGTAATTTCCATGGGCAACCCCTTGCGTTACCTTTAGATTATGTTGGACTAGCCGCTTCAGTAATCGGAAATATCTCCGATAGAAGAACATACCTGTTGTTAGAAGGAAAATGGGGTTTACCCGCTTATTTAATGAAAGAATCTGGATTAAATTCGGGTTTTATGATAACTCAATATAGTACAGCAGCATTAGTTAGTGAGAATAAATCGATGTGTTTCCCAGCAAGTGCAGATAGTATTCCGACATCAATGGGACAAGAAGATCATGTAAGTATGGGATCAATTAGTGCAAGAAAGACGCTTCGAATCATTGACAACCTCGAAAAGATTTTGGCTATCGAACTTTTATGTGCCGCTCAAGCATTTGATTTCAGGAGACCCTTAAAATCCAGCGTAATTCTAGAAGCTTGTCATGCTTACGTTCGTCAAAAAATCCCTCATCTTAACGAGGATGTAGTTTTATCTGAATATATTGACAAGGCTTTAGATATCATAAAAAGTAAAGATTTAGTTAGTTTATCTAAGAAAAATTAGAAAAGAGAATATCATGTCTGTAAGATCAACCCCCACACCGAGAAGAATAAAAAGAAAAGATTCAAATCGTTTTGATCAAACACCCCAAGTGGATTTAATTATTATGCATGCAAATGAACTTGTAACGCTGGATTCTAAATATGGCATTCCAAGAGTGGGTAAGGACATGAAAAACCTAGCTATTATTCAAGACGGAGCTGTAGCCATTTCAGGTAATTCTATAATTTTTATAGGAACTACTGAAGAATTAATGATTAAAATACCTTCGAATAAAAAGACTATTATTATTGATGCAACAAATAAGTTGGTAACGCCAGGCTTTATCGATCCTCATACTCACATTATTTTTGATGGTTATAGAGAAAACGAGCTCGAAATGAAACTTGCAGGTATGACTTATATTGAAATTTTGGAATCCGGAGGAGGAATATTAAAGACGGTAAAAGCAACAAGAAAAGCTCCGTTAACTCGATTAATTAAAAATGGGAGAAATATTCTTAATAGAATGATGGAATATGGTACAACTACAATTGAAACGAAATCTGGATATGGTTTGGATACAGAGAGTGAAATCAAGTCACTACTAGCGGCAAAGGAATTGAATCGTGAGCACCCCATAGATATAGTTTCTACATTTTTAGGCGCTCATGCAGTTCCACCCGAATATGAAGGGAAAACTGATGAATATGTAGAAGTAATAGTTTCGGAAATGATCCCAAGAATAGCAAGAGAAGAATTAGCAGAGTTCTGCGATGTTTTTTGCGAAGAAGGGATTTTCTCGACAGAACAGACTAAAAAAATATTATTAACGGCCATTAAATATGGGATTAAACCGCAGATTCATATTGATGAAATTGTAGACACTAATGGTGCCTTATTAGCAGCCGAATTAAACGCAGTACAAGTTGGACATCTGCTAAAATCTAACGATGATGGGTTAAAAGCATTGAGCAAATCTGAAACGATTGCTACACTCTTACCGGGAACTCCTTTTTGCTTGATGTTAAACGAATACGCTCCCGCAAGAAAGATGATCGAAATGGGTATTCCTTTAGCTCTTGCCACCGACCTTAATCCGAATTGTTGGACGGAATCCATGCAAATGATAATAGCTTTAGCTTGTTATCATATGAAAATGTCACCCGCTGAAGCCTTATCAGCAGCCACCATCAATGCTGCTTGTGCGATTGGAAAGCAAGAAGAAATTGGTAGCTTAGAAGTTGGTAAAAAAGCAGATATTAATGTTTTTAATGTACCAAATCATAACTTTCTACCATACCAATTTGGAGTGAATTTAATATCGAAAGTTATAAAAAGTGGTAAAGTGGTAGTAGATTTCGAGTAATTTACTAAGTAAAACGCTAAAAATCAAAGTAATCTTCCAATATATGTTTAGGTTCAAGTTTTTTAGGGTTTTCAATCTGCAAGTAATATTCTAGCGAATTAAGAGCAGCATCCAAAGGTAACACACCAATTAATTCAGTACCGACTATAGGAACACCATAACGGGCAGCCTCAATTCGCACTAGTTCCATTTGCCTGTAGAGAGGCGTTTTTTTGTAATTGATATTGCTGATACCTACTTGGACGCAATTTCTTTCTTTTAGTTCAGTACCCATTGCTTTTATATTCACTAACCCTCCTGAACGTAAATGGATCGCTTTAGCTACTTTTTTTGCTATTTTAATATCATTGGTGCCGAGGTTAATGTTAAAGCTAATAAGGGGATATCTAGCCCCAGTAATAATAGCTCCTGCGGTAGTATGAAATTTAGACGGACCTAAATCTGGTTTCCTATCCGGATCAGTAGTAATACTTTCCTTTAAACCTTCATATTCCCCGATTCTTATGTTATCAATATTTTTTCGTTTAAGAATAACGGCTGATTCTTCGTATAAATAAACTGGAACTCCCTCTTTTGCCATTTCCTCGCCAAATTTTCTAGATAATTCGATGCATTCTTCAATAGATGTATTTTGGGCGGGGACGAAAGGGACTACATCAACAGCACCGATGCGAGGGTGTTGACCCTTATGCTTTTCCATATCAATTAAAATTATTGCCTTTTTAGCAGCAGCTATATTTGCCCTTAAAACAGCTTCGGGGGTCCCCACAAAAGTAATTACTGCTCTATTGTAGTCAGAATTGTATTGAACATCAACAATTCTAGTGTCTGGCGTGTTTTCTATTTCAAGTACAATTTTTTCAATCTTTTCCCCATCTGTACCTTCACTGTAATTCGGAACAGACTCAACAATCTTTCTACTTCTATCTTGCATAATTATGCCTTAAATTTGTGTTTATTTCAAATAATTTTAATATTTATAATGAATACTTTTTCGTCTTATAGGTTTTATCTGTAAAATTAAGTCAGATACCCATTTCCCTACTTTTTTATTTTTTTTGAAAATATTTCATCATAATAAGATGCAATAGCTTCTCGATATATTTTAGAAATAAATTCTACGAAGCAGATGTGCGAAATTATAAATTATAATATAAAAAATTCAAAAAATATGGAAAAAGTTATACCTTAATCCTTTATAAATGACCTTCTTTTTCTACCTTAACAGAAGTGATTAGTTTTGATGAAGGTTAAAAAAAAAAGGTTAAACTTGGAGAAGATTATCATTGATATAGTTTTATGTCCAAAAACTAGTCTATACTTGCAGAGTCTCTATTGTCACAAATGCGCCTATTTTAACTCAGACGAGATGGATCATATTAGTTGTAATTATAAAAAACTCCAGATAAAAAATGCTGACCAAAAGAAAGAAGAATTAATAAAAATTTTCTCAAAAATTAAGGGAAAAAATGAAGTCTCATCTCAACAATTAGTTGATCCAGAAAAAAATCGTGATTTTATAAGAGATATAGAAACGCTTAAAGTAAACCTTTTTAAAGAACTTAAAGAAAGAATTGTACGATAATCTAAGGATTTAAAAAAGATCATGAAAATATTAAATAGAGTATTATGTGTTACTCTATTCTTTCTTGTTTTATTTTAATTATTATATTCCCTGATTAATTCAAAAATGAGATCAAGATAATTGGAATCCTGTAACAGAGAACCTTTCTTTTATATGCCTTAATTTGCCCTCGATTTTAAAAAAATATCAAATTTTCATACTCTATAAGGAATAAATTCTTTTCCTATAGGTTCTATCGGTAAAAATATAGATTTTATCTTCCCCATTACTAATCACTTTTCCATTAACTTTTAATTCTACGACTAAAGGTTTTTCCTTTGTGCCTCGTGGAGTTTTATTAACTTCTTTTTCCTTGACTTTAATTATCTCTGCTTTTTGATGAATATATGTGTCTGTATTATTGCTCATAATGATTATATCATCGTTTTGAGTAAGATATCCATTATCTAATGTAATATTCGCGAAGCCAGTCCTCTGATTATATTTCTCAATTTGACCCACTTTTATATATCTATAGTGAGATAAATTTGTTGGTGATTTATGTTGATGATCTTCTTCTGTCATCCTTTTAAAGTAAAATCCTGGAGTGAACCCGCGATTGTAGACTTTTTTTAACTCGGTTACCCATCTACCTACTTTTTTTTTTGTAAATGTGCCATCATAATAAGCTTCAATAGCTTCTCGATATGATTTTGTCACTACATCGACGTAATGTGGGTGCCTCATTCTACCCTCAATTTTGAAAGCATCTACTTTTGCTTCTATTAGCTCTGGAAGATAAGCTATAGTACAAAGGTCTCGTGAATTCATAAATCTTTCTCCATCATAAATATATTCTACCCCAGATTCTTCTCTTACCCACCAGCGTCTTCTACACGGTTGTATGCAACTTCCTCGATTGGCTGATTTCTCTTCAGTTCCGCATATATCTTGAGAAAAGTAGCATCTCCCACTAACAGAAGTGCACATTGCACCGTGAATAAAGACTTCTATCTCAGATTTATGTAAGTTTCGTTTAATCTCTTTTATTTTCTCCAACGATAGTTCTCTTGCGAGAATAATTCTCTCAGCACCTAGATTCTCGTAAAATCTCGCAGACAATGAATTTGAGACGTTACACTGAGTTGAAATGTGGAATGGCATCCCAAATTCTTTTGCGATTTCTATTGCTGCAATATCATGAACGATTACAGCGTCTATATTAGATTCCTTTCCTTTTTTTATTATTGATCTCAAAAATTCCAATTCATTATCATAGATTAGAATATTTGTGGTTAAGTATGCTTTTAAATTATGCTCATGGCAAAAATTAGTTATTTTAGTTAAGTCTTTCAAAGCGAAATTTTCAGAACGCATCCTCATATTAAACTTTTCAATTCCAAAATAGATGGAATCTGCATATTTTGAGGCAGCTTTTATCGCCTTAAAGTTTTTAACAGGTGCCAATAATTCAACCTTTTCCATATATAATGTTTTGATTTCTTTTCCAAAAAATTTATCTACAAATACATTGTTGAAAATGTGTAAATTCTCCTCTTTAAAATAGTTCTCCTGATAATATCTTATGTTTTATTGTCATTTTATAAAAATTGAATAAATTTAAGATAAAAAGATAATTTTGAATTTTAATTTATGAGTGAAGAAAAAAATAGTAAATTCATAGTTTGGATAAAAAGAAGAAAACGGCTAATCATCGGAATAGTTACCATTTTATTATTAATTTTTATGTTGTTTTTTATAGATTTTATGCAATTTATTCAAAACTTAATCACTGTGGGTTTTTTCGGGTTAATAATTTTTGGAATAACATACACTATTGCGTTTATATTAAGGGCATATAAATTAAAATTAATTTTTAAAGGTCTTAATCTAAATATTAAATATTCAACCTCGTATTTCTCTACTGGAGCTTCATTTGTTATTAACGATCTAACTCCCGGTAAACTAGGAGATATAGCTAAAATTTTTATTATAAAAGATGAAGAAAATATCAAACTTAGCGAATCTGTAGCAGCGATTGCGATTGAAAGAATATTAGATTTAATCCTACTTTTTATTATTAGCTGTTTTGCGCTAATATATCTATATATTAGTAATTTCAGTGGAGCGACCTCTGGGCAAATTTTAGGTCAAAATATTCAATTCTATTTAGCGATTGGTGCGATAGTTATTATTGGAATATTATTATTCCTTATTTTACTTCTATACAAAACAGAGTTCATTACTGATATTTTAAAGAAAATATCACCAAAACTAGCTCATTATGTGGGACGATTTGTAATAGATTTTAAAGAAGGTATGAAAAAATTTAAAGATCATAAACAAGAATTAATTTACATAATATTGCTGGGTTTTCCAACCTGGATAATTGATGCATCTATCGTTATTATCTTTTTTTACATTCTTGGATTTCAATTAAACATCTTTTTATTGATACTTGCCATCATACTTACATTTTTTAGTAAAACTTTTCCTATTACTCCTGGGGGCTGGGGAATTTCAGAAAATGTAGGAGCAGCATTTATTTACTTCTTTTATTCTCTCACAATTACATTCCCTGAGATTTTGTCAATATTTATTATCGATCACTTATTCAGAAGTGCCTATCTCTTATTTTTTGGGGGATACTCTATTTTTCATTATAACTTTAGTTTGAAAAAGATTGAGCAATTCAATAATTAATGTGATTCCCATAAAAATTTAGGAACTAAAATTAGTTAAGTAAAGATGGATTACAGGGATTATATAGACGGACAAACTGAGGATCAATTTTGGTTTAGGAGTAAAAAAGATTTAATTAATATACTAATGAATAAAATTGGTCGTAGAAATCTAAAAATCTTAAATATTGGAGCCGGAACCGGTGTCGATCTTGAAATAATGAATCGATTTGGAAATATTTATATTATTGATGTTAATAAAAAAGCTTTAGATTTAATCCCGTCAAATTTATATTCTGAAAAAAAAGTATGCGATGCGACAGCTTTACCTTATCCAGATGATTTTTTTGATATCGTGTGTTCATTTGATGTTTTTGAACATATAAGGAATGATAAAAAAGCGGTTTTAGAAGCTCATAGAGTATTAAAAAAAAGGGGATTTCTTTTACTCATGGTTCCTGCCTTTAATTTTTTATTTAGTGCACACGATAGAGCGTTACTACATTATCGAAGATATAGTAAAAAGAAATTAAATGAATTATTAAGAACTTTCAAATATGAATATCTTAGTTATTGGAATTCAATTTTATTTCTCCCTCTTTCTATCTTAAGAATATTAAAAAAAAGAGTAAAACCAAAAACTGATTATTTTAACCTTCCCTCCCTACTAGAGAAAGCCTTTTTAAGTTTCTTAAGAATTGAAAATAAATTAATTATGAAAGATTAT
>DATKTW010000153.1:0-28826 GCA_035530895.1 Candidatus Nanopelagicaceae bacterium | reverse complement strand
ATACACTTGGTCTTGAGATTGTTGTGCGTAAATTCTTTGAGAAAAGCCATGCATAGATTTTTGTAAATTTTCGACTCCTAATTTGATTCTCTGAAGGTCGTCTGTTTTAATGTCTTCTTCTAATGATTTCATAGCGGACTCTATCTCAGTTTTTTCGTTTTCTTCAATTTTGTCTTTTTGTTCTTCCATTAATTTCCTTGTTTGGTAAATCATCGAATCTGCGTTATTCTTCGCTTCAATCAATTC
Source organism: Candidatus Nanopelagicaceae bacterium (assembly GCA_035530895.1). Classification (GTDB taxonomy): domain Archaea; phylum Asgardarchaeota; class Lokiarchaeia; order Sigyniarchaeales; family SOKP01; genus SOKP01. Next base: position 28,580 of record DATKTW010000153.1, on the reverse strand, counting down.
TTTAACTCTCTTGTCTTCTTCTTCAAATTGTTCTGCGTTCCTTACTTTCTCTTCAATTTCTTCAGGTGTAAGCCCTTTTGCTCCAGTAACTGTAATCCCTGTCTCTTTACCAGTACCTAAGTCTTTAGCAGTGACATGGACAATACCGTCAGCATCAATCGTGAATTTTACTTCGATTTGTGGAATTCCTCGAGGAGCTGGGGGTATACCAGTAAGATGAAACATTCCTAAAGGGATATTGTCTTTTGCCATTGCTCGTTCTCCTTGCAAAACATTAATTGTTACGGCAGGTTGATTGTCTGCTGCTGTACTAAAAATTTGCTGTTTTTCACTGGGTATAGTTGAATTTCTTTCAATTAATTTTGTAAATACTCCACCTAATGTTTCTACCCCTAAGGATAATGGAGTAACATCTAGTAATAATAAATCATCAACAACCCCTGCTATAATGCCTCCTTGAATCGCTGCTCCGATAGCAACGCATTCCATAGGATCAACGGAATGTTCAGGCTCTTTACCAAAGAAATCCTTAAACCTCTTCTGAACGGAAGGCATTCTCGTAGGACCTCCAACTAAAATTATTTTATCAACCTCGTGAGGAGGTATTTTGGCATCGGCTATTGCTCTCTTCATTATAGGATCAAGTCTTCTTAGAGTTGGTTCAATCAGTTGTTCCAAATTTGCTCTTGTGAGTTCAACTTCTATGTGAACAGGATTTCCATCTTTTTGAGTAATGTAGGGTAAATTAATTTGAGTACTTAATGTAGTAGAGAGTTCGATTTTAGCTTTCTCAGCAGCATCTTTGATTCTGATCATTGCTTTGCTGTCTCCCTTAAGATCAAGACCTTCTTTCTTTTGGAAGTTACCCGCTACCCAATCAATTATAGCGTTGTCCATATCTGTGCCTCCGAGTTGAGTATCACCAGCAGTAGACATAACTTCTACAACTCCTTCTCCATACTCCATTACAGTGATATCGAAGGTTCCTCCTCCTAAGTCTAAAACACATATTTTTAGAAGTTTACCTTTTGTGTCTTTATCGAGACCGTAAGCTAAAGATGCTGCTGTTGGTTCATTAATCATCCGTACTACTTCAAGGCCTGCGATTTCACCTGCGTTTTTTGTTGCTGTCCTCTGAGCGTCATTAAAGTATGCAGGAACTGTAATAACTGCTTTTTTAACCTCTTCACCAAGATAAGCGCTTGCGTCGTTCTTTATTTTTTTTAGAATCATAGCAGAAATCTCTTCTGGTGCGAATTCTTTCCATTCCGCACCTACTTTTATTTTCGCTTTGTACGATAGACCCATCTTCCTTTTGATCGCTGTAACCGTTCCATCTGGATTAGAGACTGCTTGTCTTCTAGCTGGTTCGCCCACAATTTTTCTACCACTTTCATCAAATGCTACATACGATGGAAATGCCTTGCCCCCTAAGGTCCGTCCTTCGGCAGCTGGGATGATTTCTGGTTGGCCTGTTCCACTTAATACCGCACACGCGCTATTAGATGTTCCTAAGTCTATTCCAATAATCTTCTCTTTTTTCTTCGGTTTGCTTTCTTCACTCATTATTTAATTCACTTCTCCTAAGATTATTAGTAGAATTTAATTTAAATATAATTTTTTTATTTTCTATTAATTTCAATGAGAGATATAATTTTTAATATTTTTTTAATTTTATGACTAGGAGTTCATTTAAAAATAAAACACTAAACGATATAATATATCAGATTTACTATGAAATAACATGGTTAAAAAATTAAAAACAAAAAATTTTTTTTCCTTTCAAAATTAAATTATCTTAAATTATTAGAGTTTTCATATTTTAGCAGTATAATTAATAATTATCGTATTAAAACGTCTGTAAATTATGACTCGAAAAAAAAAGGGAATAGAAAAGATGAGTAAAGATTCAATAAAAAATGGAGATATACCATCCTCTAACGTAGAAAATACTGAATCTAAGGATAAAGTTGTAAACGCCGATAAAGAAAAGGTAGAAGATCAGGATGTTAAACTATTAGAGGGCGAAGAACAGAAAGTATTAGAATACCATGATCTTGATGATTTAATTGCTAAATATAATGAACTTAAAGAAACCAACAAAAAAGACAAAGAAGCACTATTAAAATACCAAAAAGAAAGTGAATCTTGGAAAAATAAACATATGAGACTACAAGCTGAGTTCGAAAACGCTCAAAAGCGTTGGAATAAAACTCGTCAGGATTTAAGAACCGAATATACTGGTCTTGCTTTAAAATCTTTTTTACCATTGTACGATTCCTTTAAAAAAGCATTAGAGAGAAATGATGAAAATAATGTCATCCTAAAGCAATTTTATGATCAGTTTATAAGTATTTTAAAGTTTCACAAGGCAGAACCCATTGAGGTCAAAATTAACGATCCTTTTGATTATTCTTACCATGAAGCATTAAGTTCACTCGAAAAAGACGATCTTCCTAACAATTCGATAATAGAAATTATACAAGATGGCTGGAAGATGGATAAAAATGTTTTGAGATATACAAAAGTTATTATATCTCGCGAACCCCCTCCCCCAAAACCTGGACCCGAACCCGAACCCGAACCCGAAGAGGAAACTGAAGTAAAAGACGCTCTGGAAGTTACAGATAAAGATACAGAAATTGTTAACAGTGAAGAAGAACCAAAAGAAGAAGTTGAAGAACCTAAAGAAGAACAAGACAAAATAGAAAACAATAATAAATAATCCTTTTCCTCCTAAAAAATTATCTACTTTCACTTCTTTCTTATTTTAAAGGCTACTATTTATAATTCCAAGGACAATAATCATATTATTTTATGATTTATAATAAAAACTTTTTATAACTTGAGTTTAGTTATGTAAACTTAGCATTTAAACTAAAATATTAAAATAAAGAGAAAGGAAATGTCAAAAATTCGAGAAGTGAGAGTAACTCTAAAAAGTAGATCAACAATGGAAGGTGCGGGGGTCAGGTTGAAACGAGCGTTTGGATATGCTGATCCTTCATTAGATCCATTTTTGCTTTTAGATGATTTCCACTCAAATAATCCAAATGATTACATGGCAGGATTTCCATGGCACCCTCATCGGGGGATTGAAACGATTACTTATATGCTTCATGGTCGATTAGAACATGGGGATAGCATGAAAAACAGTGGTATTATCGGAGCTGGTGATGTGCAGTGGATGACTGCCGGAAGTGGTATAATACATCAAGAAATGCCAAAGAAAGATGAAAGTGATTCCCTTTTAGCGGGTTTTCAATTGTGGGCTAATCTACCTGCATCTCATAAAATGATGAATCCAAAATATCGTGATATAACCAAAGACCAAATTCCAGAAGTCGTCGTAAATGATAATGTGAAAGTAAAAATAATTTGTGGGGAAGTAAATGGTGTAAAAGGTCCTGTTCAAGATGTAATAACCGATCCAGAATATTTAGATGTCTCTATAGAGCCAAATTCTGAATTTAAGCATTCAATAGTTAATACTCATAATGTTTTTGCGTATGCCATAGAAGGAGAAGCGACTTTTGATCCAATTAAGGATGAAATTGTTGGTGCAGAGCACCTTGTAATTTTTAAAGAGGGGGATGAAGTTTTAATACAAACTAAAGATAAATCCGTTAGATTTCTTTTAATTTCTGGTCAGCCAATAGGAGAACCTGTCGCATGGAGAGGTCCGATTGTTATGAATACTGAAGAAGAATTAAGATTAGCTTTTAATGAATACAATAAAGGTACTTTTATTAAGCATAAATAATCGTCTTTACTTTTAATTGTAAACCTAAAAAGTTATTAGTTGTAGACCTTTAAATAATACAAAGATTAAACATACTTAAAGTTGTAATAATGGCTGAAGAACCTCAATTCCCTCCGTTGCCAGATCTAGGAGATATACTAGATCGAAAAGATCGCTTTATACCAAAGAAGACGACCGTTTTAAAATGTAAAGAATGTAATACCAAGTATTCTCGAGAATTTAAGCAAGGAGATTATATATTTAAGAAGACAATCGACGAAGAATGCCGAGAATGTCATCGTAGCAAAGTTCTTGCTGTTGAAGAGATTTATTCTGAATGGGTTGATCCAAAAAAGAGCAAGTAATTTAGCTTCCCTACTTCGAATGCACTCTTGTGTATTAGATTGAATAATCTATAAGGTTTTTTAATATAAATAAAATTAGAAAAAAAGTCGGCTGTAGAATTAAATAAATATCGTTATTTTTGTTCAATTATCAGCTTTTTGTTCTTTTTCGATTAATAGCAATATATAGGCATCCCAAAACTAAACCTGCTGTAATTAAAATTGAGACGAATACAAAATACCCTAAAATGCCGAGTACATTGATATCTAGAAAAAAATATAAATAGTCCCCAGTAAATGTGCCATGTATAAAAGCAAACACTAAATAACATAATGGATATATGATCCAATAGGGTAGGTAGCTCCATTTATATCTCAATTTAGTTTCTGTTAATATCCAGTCGATTATAAATGCGATTGGGGTAAGATAATGCAAAACGACATTGCTAAATGCTGCAAATCCAGTGGGTTGGTAAAGGGGGGCTAAAAGAACTGCAAAGAAAATAAATGTTATTGTGATATAGAGCGTAAAAGCACCTTTGAGAGGTCCTGTGATTTTTTCAAGAGTTTCTGGCTTGTTATGCCATAGAATTGCTAATGTAAGCCATATAGTAATTAATAAGTTTGTTTGATAAGTAAAACTTTTAAATCCATTAAACCACTCGAGAATTGGGCCGATATTTAGGGCATAATTAACTGCACTAGCTATAAAAGTTAACCAACTTAGTCCAGCAACAAGTATACGGTATTTTAAAATAGTATTTCTTGAAAGAGTTATACTTTTCATTTTTAAAACTATCGTTTAATATTTAATATATCTTATAAGGGGGGATTAAAATTAAAACTATTACTATTCAGTCCTTTAATAAAAATGTCTTTTATTCTAACCCTAACAGTTTAATGATCAAATTAGCCATGGAATAGGGATCTAGGCTTTTATCCATAACTAACCTTATATATTCGTCAATTGTGGGATTGGATCTAATCAGACCTTCTACTTTTTTCGTGATTTTATGCTTTAAAATCTGAAGCGTTTCACTTTTAATCCTATTTTTCTGATAGTTTGCCATAACACCAGATTCAGATAAAAAATCTCTATGTTTATCGATCACCTCAATAAGTTTTTCAAAGTTTTCACCTGTAATTGAATTAACCTTAACAATTTCGGGAGTCCAATTAGATTTTAGTAAGATGTTTTCTTCATCTTTTACAGATTCGTACTTATAATTTATTCTTAATTCTAACATTTGCATGATATCGGCAATCTTTTTATCTGCACCAGCTAAATCCATCTTATTTACGACAAAAACATCTGTAATTTCCATAATTCCGGCTTTAATAGCCTGAATATCGTCTCCTGACCCAGGTACTAAAAGAACAACTACAGAATGAGCCGATTTAAAGATATCTACCTCCGATTGTCCAACACCTACAGTTTCTACGATTATTATATCGCATCCGTAGACGTCTAATATTTTTACAACATCTTCCGTTGCCCTCGCTAATCCTCCGAGCTGTCCTCTATTGGCCATACTTCGAATAAATACATTTTTAAGGGAAAAGTTGTCTTTCATCCGTATTCTATCCCCTAATAGTGCACCTCCAGTCAAAGGGCTTGTAGGATCTACGCAGATAATTCCGATTTTCTTACCTTGTTTGGCATAAATTTTAGTTAAAGTGGATATAAAAGTAGACTTACCGCTTCCTGGTGATCCGGTTATCCCTAAAATATATGCATTTCCTGTGTGGCTATAAATAGCGTTAATAATATTCTCAGCAGCTATAATGTCATTTTCTACTAAAGTTATAAGCCTCGCAACTGCTCGAGCATTTCCATTTAGTAGTTTTTGGATTAAATCGGAATAGTCCATAGTATGTTATCTTTTTAAATTGTTTTTGACAAATTCCACAATTGTTTTGAGCTCGGTTCCGGGACCATAAAATCCTTTTAATCCATGTTCTTCTAGAAAGGGTTTGTCTTCGTCAGGTATGATTCCGCCCACACTTATAAGAACATCATCAATTTCATTTTCCTTCAGTTTTTCCATAATTACGGGACACAATGCTTTGTGAGCACCAGATAACATACTTAGAATTACAGCGTCTGGGTCCTCTTGTAGAACTGTCTGAACAACCATGTCTGGAGTTTGATGAAGTCCAGTATAAATTACTTCCATCCCCGCATCCCTAAGGGCTCGAGCTATGACTTTTGCACCCCTATCGTGTCCATCAAGCCCAGGTTTGCAAACTAATACTTTTATCTTTCTTTTTTCTCCCATTTTAACATCCTCATTTAAAAAATTGAATCTTCTACATACACACCAAAAACATCTTTAAGAGTAGCCATAACCTCTCCTATTGAGGCATATTCTCTTATTGCATCTATTATATAAGGCATTAAGTTTTCAGTACCCTTTGCAGCTTCTTTTAAAGCGTCCAATTTCGCTTGAACCTTCTCGTTACTCCTTTGATCTCTTAAAAGCTGTAAATTTTCAATCTGCTCTCTCGCAACATCTTCGTCTATTTTTAATAAGGGCGTTGCACAAGGTTCTCTTAATTGAACATCGTTTACTCCAACAATAGTTCGAACTCTCGCTTCAACTTCTCTCTGGTATTTGTATGATGCAGTGGCAATCTCTTTTTGAAAGAAATTTGCTTTAATCGCCGGAATCACACCACCTAAAGCTTCGATCTTTTCAAAATATACTTCTGACTCCTCTTCCATTTTATTTGTTAGCCACTCAACATAATAAGATCCCGCGAGTGGATCTACTGTATCGGCAACACCTGATTCGTGAGCAATGATCTGTTGCGTTCGTAAAGCGATTTTAACTGCTTTTTCAGTTGGTAAGCACAATGCCTCATCAAATGAATTAGTATGAAGAGATTGAGTACCTCCTAAAACAGCTGCTAAGCCTTGTATCGTAACTCTAGCAATATTGTTTTCTGGCTCTTGAGCGCTTAACGATACTCCCGCAGTTTGGGTGTGAAAGCGCAACCTCATTGATTCTATTTTTTTTGCACCATATTTATTTTTCAATCTTTTTGCCCATATCCTTCGAGCAGCTCGATATTTACATACTTCTTCAAAGAAGTTATTATGAGAATTGAAGAAAAAGGAAAGTCTAGGAGCAAAATCATCAACATCTAAACCTCTTTTCATCGCTGCTTCCACATATGCAAACCCATCAGCTAAAGTAAAAGCGAGCTCTTGGACTGCGGTTGAACCTGCTTCTCTTATGTGGTATCCTGAAATTGAAATTGTATACCACTGGGGTACATATTTAGCACAATACTCAATAGTGTCTATAATTAATCGCATGGATGGTTCTGGTGGAAATATCCATGATTTTTGGGCAATATATTCCTTTAAGATATCATTTTGAATTGTTCCTCTTAATTTATCAGCAGTATGTCCTTGTTTTTCTGCTGTTACTATATACATCGCAAGTAATATTGAAGCAGGAGCGTTAATCGTCATGGAGGTAGAAATCTTAGACAAATCAATTCCACTGAATAATGTCTCCATGTCTTTTAAAGTGTCGATCGAAACACCTTCCTTTCCTACTTCACCTAAAGCAGTATCATCGTCAGCTTCATAACCATAAATTGTATGTAAGCTAAAAGCAACGCTCAAACCCGTTGTACCGTGTTCTAATAAGAATTTATATCGTGTATTTGTTTGTGCAGCCGTCCCAAATCCCGCAAATTGTCGCATAGTCCACAATCGGCCACGATACATATTAGGGTAAGCTCCGCGAGTAAAGGGGAATTTACCGGGTATTCCTAAGTCCATATCGTAATTAAGATCCTCGATATCTTCTGGAGTGTAAAGAGGTTTAATTTCTATGTCAGATAGATTTGTAAATTTTTCGCGTCTTTCAGTTTTGGTTGGTTTTAAGGTTTTACTTTCATCAATTTCAGTCATAATAATATCTCTTTCCTAACAAATTAAAACTGGGTTATATTATTTTTAACTTAATTAACCTAGTTTTTGATAAGAATTTAAATGTATTAATTCTTATTATAATAACTCTTTGCTAGATATAGCGTGCTAATGCTTCAAATATAAATATTTGTAAAAAAGAAATATTCAATGAAGGGAGTTTAGGGTATTAATTAATTTAAGAAATTATATGCTTTTGTAAGCATCACTAATAGAAGAACATCCACCGCATCGAACGCACCCAGCCTTACTTTTTAAAGGATTAACTCCGTAATCTTTCATCAATTTAGCTGTTTTTGTGTATATTTCTACCATTTTATCCGATGTAATCGTAGAAATCTTCTCCCGCCCAGGAATTGACCTAACTGGAGTGATATATGGAATTACGCCTAAAGAGATTACTTTTTCTACATCTGAAATGAAATCTTCTAAAGTTTCACCAAAACCAGTTAAAAGATAGGATGAAACTTGATTTTTTCCAAAAACATCAAGTGCATGCTTCCAATTTTTTTCGTACGCTTCATAGGTTATGCGAGATTTGCCTGGAGAAACGGTATTTCTTATATTTTGATCGAGAACTTCAAGATGGATTCCAATTGTATTAGCACCCGCGTCTTTTAATTCATCAATATATGAAATATCTTCTAAAGGCTCAATTTGAACATGGATAGGGAGTTTAGGAAAGTTTTTTTTAATACCATTTAAAAGTTCAATATATCTTTTAGCACCTTTATCAATCGTTTCGTCTGTACCACTCGTTAAAGTCATATGATTACATCTTCCTTCCTTTTTCGCGGCTGCAATCACTTCAGACATTTGCTTTGAATTTTTTTCTTCAATTGTCGCTTCACTCTCCAAACTTAACTCGATGGCGCAGAATATACAACCCTCTCCGCATGCGTGATACACACACTTTTGGTAAATCGTACTTGATAAACAATCTAACCCGTGAACTAAAGCAATTTTTTTCATCGGAATTTCGTCAGAGGTAATGTATTCAGGATTGTAAAAAGTTGGATTTTGAACTAATTTCAATCTACTATGCTCTGATTTATTTTTAATGTCATAAATTAAGAAATATCCGTCCTCATTTTCCCGAACAACAAGATTTGATATTGAAGGATCATTCCACAGAGCAGCATTTACAATTGCTCGATTCTCAAAAAGAAAATATCTCCCACCTAACGGTCCCGCGCCTCCCTTACGACCGTATGAGATCTCAATTCCTTGATTTTTATAATGATCAATCAATTTTTCGTCTAAAAATAACCCATTACATAAAATCTCTGTCTTCTTAACAAAAGAAGTGTAATTATCAATCATAGTTTCATCTTTTAACGTAAAAAACTGTATTTTAATAAAATTTTTTAACTATTCTTCATAGAATGAATTTAATAACATTTTATAATTTTAATTCTTATTAATTGTAAATATTATTTTATAAATTGATTCAATTATGGCACATAAAAGACCTTGGCATTGCTACTCTGCGTGGACTAGAAGACCATATCAGCATAAGCGTAGTGCGAATCATAGGAGAGAATACGCAAGAGGAGGGGCTCAGAGTAAAATAGTTCGCTTCTGGGGTGGGAATAAAACAATTCCATGGGAGGATTGGGAACTTGTAATTTCTTTAAAGGTAGATAAGCAAATCCAAATCTCTTCAAATGCTCTGGAAGCAATCCGTATAACTATAAACAGTCCTTTACAGAGTAAATTAGGAAGAGCAAATTATCGCTTTAGAGTAAGACCCAAACCCTTTCAAAAATATCGAGAGAATAGGATGTTGGCCTTTGCTGGAGCTGATCGGGTTCAGAGCGGTATGAGACACTCATTTGGGAGATCGACTGGAGTATGTGCACGAGTAAGAGCAGGAGCTGTCGTTTGCGATGTTGGCACGAGTTTAAAGAATTTAGCTGTCGTTAGAGATCGATTAAGAATAGCTTCAATGAAAATCTCGAGTTCATGTAGTATTGTTGTTACTCAATTCAAAACTCCTGAGTTATTCAAACAATCTGGTTTACCTCTTTACAACGATAAAAAGCGACGCGAACTTCCGATGTTTGAGTTTGCGGTAGCTTAAATTACCATACTATTAATTTTTGCAATTTTCTTTCTTAATTCTATCTATTGGTTTCGTAAAACATTATTTAATAAGCAAATCAATTAAATGATAATAACTTAAACTGCAAGTAGGTGGTAGTGTATTACAAAATTAAGAGTTGGATTAATTGGTGCTGGTGGCTTTGGGACAATTCATTTAATGGGGTATGCTAAAAATCAGAATTGCGATCTAGTAGCAATCGCATCTAGAACAGAAAACCACGCTAAAATAGCTTCTGAGAGATTTAATATTCCCAATGTGTATGTTGGTGGAGATAGTTGGAAAAATTTGATTGATAAGGAAGAATTAGATATTGTAAGTATTTGTACTCCAAATTATTTGCACGCTCCCATCGTGTTAAAGGCTATTGAGAAAGACTGTAATATTTTGTGCGAAAAACCAATTGCTATATCTCGTGTCGAATTATCCCAAATTGAAGAGAAATTAAAATATAAAAATATAATTTTCTTTACTTCCTTCCAAAAGCGCTATAATCCTGTTTTTAAACTTCTTAAGGATATAATAGAGAACGATGTTCTTGGTAAAATAAACCTAGTGAAATATTACTTCAGTCATTATGGACCCTATAAGTCCTGGCAGGCACTTTCTGAAGAGAAATGGTTTTTTGACTCCGAAAAGGCTGGTGGTGGTGTATTATTGGATCTAGGGGTCCATTGCATTGATATTTTACGATATTTATTAGAAGAATACGATAAAGTTAACGGAATAAATTTTAATACCTCTTGTATAAAAATGGAAGATGAAGATAATTGTAACGTTCTTTTTCGATTTAAGAACGATACATTAGGACTTATTAGCGTTTCTTGGTGCAATGAACCTTCAGAAACATTAGATATCTTTGGAACAAAGGGTTTTATAAAAGCAGATATAAGTGGAAGGAATCCTCTTTCATTTGGTCCAAGAAGCTTGAAAAGAAATAAAGTAATTAAAAATCTATTAAAATTTAAGCCGACTAGCGAATCTGCTCAAAACAAGTTGATTGATCACTTTATCAATTGTATTCAAACTAAAAAACAAGAAAGTCCTAACTTTATTGATGGAAAGAAGGCGGTAGAATTTGTATTAGAAGCATATTCTTTCAAGAAATAGAGCTAAAATTTAAAAAATAAACATCAAATTTTTAACTCTCTAATCTCTCCTATTTATAATTAGAAATATTCTATCAAGTTGGATAAACCTTGAAAGATTTACAACCGTTCTTCAATCCAAAAAGCGTGTTAATAATTGGAGTTTCAAGGCAAGCACTCTCGTTCAGTTTTACAGTGTTAAAAAATCTCTTAGAAATCTTTTACAAAGGAAAACTTTATATCCTAAACCCTAATGCTAATGATATTTTAGGAGTTAAATCATATCATTCTTTTGAGGAATTACCAGAAATTCCAGAACTGGCTGTGATAGTCCTAGGGACGAACATTCTTGAAGTGGTTGAAAACCTAGGAAAAATCGGCGTTAAATATGTTGCAATTCAAACTGAATTAAAACCAGGTGCGAAAATAAACGACTTAACTTTCAAACTACATCAGATGTGTATAAAATATAATATCACATATTTAGGACCGTCTATGTTAGGAATAATCAATTTTAGCGATAACTTTACATCGTCAATTATACCCGTACGACAACATATTATGCGAGGAAACAAAAACATAAAGGAGGGGATGAGTTTTATTGCTCAATCTGGAGGTTTAGCAGGCGCAATGGGATGGTGGACACCTTCACAAAGTTTACCGATTTCAAAGGTTATACATTTGGGAAAAGGATTTCATATTAATGAAGCTGATGTACTTGAGTATTTTTTATACGATAGTACTACTAAAGTAATATCTCTTTTTCTAAGAGAAATTTCTGACGAATTAATTGAGGCGGTCAAGAAGGTCAGCCCAACTAAACCTATCCTCTTTTATTATGTGGGGAAAGAAGAAGACCAAGAAGAAAAATTAAAGGATGCTGGTGGAATACTAGTTTTAAACTACATCGAACTTTTTGAAATTGCAAAAATATTTTTGTGGTGTCCCGAGCCTAAAGGCGTTAATCTAGGAATAATTGGGCCAAGTTCAGGAGCAATTCATTTAATTATAAAAGAAATGAGAAATCAAAATTTAGCTTTAGCAAAACCTAGTGAAAATTCACGGGATATTATTTTTAACAAAGTTGGAGGGTCGACATGTAATTTCGGTAACCCTGTAGATTATTGGCCGCCTGAAAAATTTGTTGGGATTAAAATTTGCGGAATTTATAATGTAGCTTCAGAAGCGCTTTTGAGCGATAAAGCTGTAGACGGTTTAATTTTAGCCCTAGAGTTTTTTACTGAAATCGAGTTTGATTTTAACATTTACGCTTCACTTCTCGAAACTTACCCTAATAAACCAGTAATAACCATTCTGATTCAAGCAGAAAAAGAAGGTGCAAAAAGAGTTATTAAATCTGCAACTGAACTCAAAATTCCGGTATTTGAAAACGAAATTGAGAGAGCCGTTCGAGGTTACAAACTCCTCTATGATTACTACTCAAAAATTAAAAAAAGAAATTAGAGTTAACTTAAAAAAATCTCCTGTAATTCTTCAGGAACTTCATCTTCTTCATCCATCAATGAGATTGCGTAGATATTATCCCCACATTGACATTGAGCTCCCTCAAATAAGTAGAAGTTGAACTTATCCTTCCAACGACAAACATTTACGGTGCTAATTTCAGCAACTTCACCGCATAAACAATAAATTACAGCGTCAGTTGAATAATTTGGAATAATCTCGCTAAATTCTAAGTCGGCATCCGAAAATTCCGAATCGCTTAACATTTGATTAATTTTATCAGCGAGGTTATCTTTCAAACCAGGAACGAAGCTCGAAATTACACCATTTTTGCCCTTCATTTCAGTTAAGACGATAAAATTTTTCTCTGCCTTGTCGCGTTTCTTCCTTTCTGGAAAAATGGGTTGGTTATACTGCTGTTGAAGATTCTCGGGAATTGGAAAAGGTTCCATACCTTCGGGATAAGCAAACGAAACGTAATATTCTGTAAGACCTTTTAATTGCTTCTGGTTAATCACATTTAAATCTTCATAATCTCGATTATATAAAGAGAACTTTATCAGCTCCAAGGGTACTTTTAACTCTAATAGATTATATCTAATGTTAGCCAAAACTTCAGCGGTATAACTTTTTAGAACTAAAATATCATCTCGGTTCTTAGTATAAAGTTCATTTCTCGTTTCTTCCTTAAATTGAAACCACTTTTTAACTACGGTATTTCTAACGAGTTGAGGAACCATACAAAATACACATATTAAAGGTAGCATAATAAAAGTGCCAATATCAATTCCAAAATATGGCAATATGAAAAACATAACTGCTATTGCCAATAATGGTCCAGTAATAAGTAAATTAAGTCTACGTAATCTTTTATCAACTGATCTATTTATTCCCTTACTGATTGCTAGTTCTTCCGTTTTATCTTTTATTTTATTAACTGCTTCAAGGATTTTTTTATCCTCAAATCCCTTCTTTAAGAGTTTATCTTCTTCTCCACCGAACCCAAATTTATCGATTTTTTCAGTCATTTTTTGTACATATTGGTCGATTGTACGCTCTTTAAAGGCAAAATCTAGAGGTTCCTCGGAAAAATAGTCCAAAAATTTAATAATTGATAATTTCGCTTCTACATCCTTAAGTTCTTCCGGACTGATATTTAAGGCTTCTTGTAACGCTTGACCTTGTGGTCTTCGAGCGGGTCTCGTACGTCTTGATCTCCTTTCAGTGTATTCTGCTTCTCCAGCTGGCTCGCTTTTTTCTTGTTCTTTTTCGTTCATATTATTTTTAATAACCTAATGCGTTTATTAATTAGGCAATAATGAAGAAAAGATAATTAACTTTTTGAAATTAGTTCCTTAAAAAATAACTATTTTTATTCTCAAAAAGAGATTTTAATAACCATTTCTCAATATACAAATTATGAGTAAAAGAATAATTCTCAAAACAGAAATATTACTTGAAGGACTGAAATTTCCCGAAAGCCCAAGGTGGCACGACAATAAACTCTGGTTTGTTGACATGGAATCCTACAAAGTAATGACGGTTGAGTTAAATGGGAATAATAAAGTAATACTTGAGAGACCTAACCAAGTTTCCGGATTAGGTTGGCTTCCTGATAACAGATTATTGGTAGTTTCGATGGGAGATAATCGCTTACTGCGTCTCGATCCTGATGGACTTAATGTAGTTGTAGATTTAAACAGGTTCGGAACAGTTTTATGTAATGATATGGTAGTAGATAAAAAAGGTCGAGCATATATCGGAAATTTTGGGTTCGATTATCTTAATGGAGAGCCATTTGCCCCAACAAAACTCATACTCGTAAATCCCAATGGAGAAGCGAGAGTCGTAGCAGATAATATGGCTTTTCCAAATGGAATTGTTATTACTCCAGATGATCAGACCCTTGTAATAGCTGAAACATTTGCTGCTCGATTAACGGCATTTGACATTAAGGAAGATGGTTCGCTTACAAAGCGTCGAGTTTGGGCTAACCTCAAATCTTTAGCTCCGGATGGTATCTGTTTAGATCAAGACGGAGGTATATGGGTAGCTGCACCAGGACGAGGAAGAGTTGTTCGTGTTCTAGAGGGAGGATTAATTACGCACATAGTAAGAGTAGAAAACGACGCCTATGCTTGCATGTTAGGTGGACCAGATCGCAAAACTCTTTTTGTGGCAACATCAAAGCATACAAGAGACGCTGGTAGAATTGAATTCGTTGAAGTCGATATTCCGGGAGCAGGACTTCCATAAATCCTACTATTAAAAAAAAGTATAATTAAAAAAAATAATAAAAAAACTTGACCGTTTGGATTCTCCTAATAATTTAGCGTTGTTGCTTTATGCGACATTTTCTACCCGAATAACTTCAGGTACAAATTGCTTGATAGCTCGCTCAATCCCAAATTGTAGTGTTTCTTGTGCGTGCGCACATCCCGAGCAGTGCCCCTGTAACCTCACTTTAACGATACCATCATCAGTAATGTCCACTAATTCAACATCGCCACCGTCCATTTGGAGTTGGGGTCGTATCTTTTCTAGAACTTCTTTTACTTTTTCTTTATCAACCATTATAATCCTTTAAAGTATTTTTTAAATCTTAATATATTTAAATAGTTTAATCTATTTAAAACCAAGCTCTTTAAAATATGAATATTAATTCATATTGGTTAATTCTAAACGATGTTTTAAAAATAAAAATCTATAAAATAAATGATGGGTTCTCGATTTATTAAAATTAACCTAAAAACTCTTATTTTGAAGATCTTTAGAAGATCTCAAGGTAAAAGTAATTTGAAAGGTATATATTAAAATGGAAGTTAATGATTTCGTAAGAGATTTAAACGAAGTTCAGGAATTAATGAGAAATGAAAGGTATCCAGAGGCTCTTATTATATTAGGTAAATTGAAAGAAGCTGATAAAGTGGGAAATTTTGATTATAATCTTACTCATAAATTATATCAATTAATTTCAAATTCACAGTCGCTTTACAATCAACAAAGAGTTTTGAGCGTTGTTAAGAAAATTTCTCAAAAACAAAAGTTGATATCCTTTATTGATTTAAAAGAAATATTAGATAAGCAAGAAAATGTTGAGTTAGATGAGCTAATTTTAAGAAGAGAAGTTGAAATCCTTATTCTCAGATCTCTGTTAGAGTGTAAGATAGAAGGTAACGACTTAGTTTTTTAAATTGTATTAAACTCCATTTTATCGCGTTTAGAAACTTTGGTT
Source organism: Candidatus Nanopelagicaceae bacterium (assembly GCA_035530895.1). GTDB lineage: Archaea > Asgardarchaeota > Lokiarchaeia > Sigyniarchaeales > SOKP01 > SOKP01. The sequence goes on along the minus strand of DATKTW010000153.1, from coordinate 12,657 downwards.
CTATTCGACAAACTAATAGATGATAAATCTTTTTATTATAATTTAGTCAATTATCTGTGTAATTCTAATTGACTGTAATGTACCTCTTTATTCTTGTAGGAAAAATCAAGGCTTTTTTAAACATATTTTAACAATTGCATAAAAAGAATTACGAGCATTTAAAATGATAATAGATCAGTTAACGCAAAGTATTCAGTTAAAAATATGCTATTTCGGGCCAGCGCTTTCGGGAAAAACTTCATCAATTAAGGCATTATTTGATCATTTTGGGAAGAAAGATCGCGTTTTGAGCATAGACAGTAGCATACGGAGGACACTATTCTTCGATTATGGAACGATTAGTTTTCAAAATCAACAGTGGAATTTGAAAATTCACGTTTATTCCACGACTGGACAAGATTTCTATATAATAACAAGACCAGTAACTTTGCAAGCTATCGATGGGATTATATTCGTAGCGGATTCACAACAAGAAGTGTATTACCGAAATTTAACTTCTTGGAATGAGTTGTGTAATTACTTTGAAGATGTAATTATTACTCTTCCTAAGGTTATCGCATTTAACAAGCAAGATTTACCTGATAAATTTCGTACAGCGGTATTTTTAGAGAACATCAATTACTTTAAATTTAAAAATATTGACTTTAAAAAGACGATTGCTGTAAATGGAGAGGGCATATTAGATTGTTTTGAAGAGATTCTGAGCTTAGTATTTAAAAATCTATATAAGGGGCAGATAATATCTGCGCTTCAGTGACCAAAACCTAATTTAACTTAAAAAAAGGTAGAGGCTAGGGGAGTTTGTATTCTTATAACTCTTTGGTTATTATCCTCGATAATGCAAATTAACGCTGTGATATTCTGTTTGCTTTTATAAACAATTTCCTTTTCCTCATTAGATTCCCAACTACTAAAGCCTGTTAGAGTTGGTTCGGTTTCGAATAAACCCTCTTGAAGTCCAGAAGTTTTTACTGATACGCCCTTTAAAGAATCTTTTGATATATTCTTAATTTTAATGCTATATTTTTCCATATCAGAGTCAATGGATGTAATTTTGAATACTTTCTGGAATTTAGATGAGACTCCATCAAAAATCGAAGGTGCAGCAGTTGCCCTCTTAGAGAATAGATCGACACCAACCTTATTTCCACTCACCGATTTTGCAACAATCGTAATTGGAACTTTAAACGTAATAATCTCTTTCCCGTATTCTGATTTAGGTTTTCCAATAAAATGTAAAGACCACTTCACATAAGATCCATATTTCATACCCCAAAATTCTTTTTCATGAGGCTCCCAGAGATAGTTATGACTAGGTTGAGCGATCTCAGGAATTTTTAGCAAAAGAAATTCTTTATTCATATCAGAAGTCTTAGAATCTCCCGCGATTGAAGGCGGTAGCTCTTCTACTTTACTACAAGTTTGCCCATAAGCATTACAATAACACACTAGATTCGCTTTTTGTAATAATCTTATTTCTACTTGTTTTAGTTCGTTTGAAGAGAAGTTGATTTTCATCGTTTCTCCCGGTTTGAATACATCTTTTGATAAATTAACATTCAAACCTGAAATTGAAAGTGAAAGAGGATTCGGTTTTATAATCTGATCGCTAGTATCCTTAACTCTGACTTCAATCTTATGTGTTTTATTAATCACTAAATCGTCGTCTGGATTGTTTGGATGAGGTTGTCTTAAAATTAGTTTAATTTCATACTCTAAATTTCTATTTTTAATTGTAGGGATTACATTATTCTTTATTAGTAATGCTCTTTCTCGAATGTATTCGCCTTTTTCAAAATTTCCCTTTGAAAAAATGTCTTCTTTGGTTATCTGAAGCTCTTTTAAGCATGGAGGATGAGTTAATAGGCGAATCCCAGACCATAAGATTGACGAATCTTCATCGAAATTAAATATCGTTCTAACATTTAGCTTGTCTCCCAAGTAAACATGACCGTTATTTAAATCGTTAAGCTCTAATTTCATGGTCTATAGTGTCCAAAAGGAATTATTGAAATTTATTATAGTTATATTAATTATAGAATTCTATTAATATTTTTTTTACTATTTATTGTTTAATTTTTTTTACTATTTATTGTTTAAGAAGGATAAATGACAAATTATAATTGCTAATATGATTTAGATTTAATGGATAGCATTTATTTCAATGTGCGTAAAATTATGGGACACCTTAAAGCAATCTTATTCGACTTAGATGGAACCTTAATAGATGTAGATTTAAACCAGTTTATTCCCGGATATTTAAAATTATTAGCAAATAGTGTTGCTCATCTAATCTCTCCTAAAAAGATGGTTCCAGCCATATTGAAAGCGTCTGTATTCGTAAATAGTAATGATGGTAAAATTCCAAATGAGGAAGTATTTTCAAATGCATTTTTTCCTGTTGAAGGCTATGAAAAGGAAGAGATCCAACCACTTTTTACTAAATTTTACGAGGAAGGTTTTAAGGAATTAAAGAAATTCACAAAAAAGAAACCAGAGGCACGTAAAGTTATTCAAACCGCTTTTAATAAGGGTTATAAGGTTGTAATCGCAACAACTCCCATTCTTCCTCTGACTGCTATAGAACAGCGTCTTGATTGGGCAGGAGTTGGTGATTTTCCATACGATCTCATAACCAGTATTGAAAACTCATGTGCTACAAAGCCGAATCTACTTTATTTTCAATTGATATTTAAATATCTCAAACTCTCTGCAAAAGAATGCATTATGGTAGGGGACGAAGATAAGGATATGGTGTGTTCTAAGTTAGGCTCGCAGACCTTCTTAGTAAACAGTTCAAACATAAATTTAAGCGATGAAACTCCCGAACCAACTTATAAGGGAAATTTGATAGATCTAATAGAACTTCTATGATCTTATTAAATGAAAAAGAGGAATATAAAAATGGAAGGACATAATCACAAGCAGATAGCTCTAGATAAAACGGTTTATAGAAAATTATCAAAGGATAATATTCAGAGCATATATCAATTATTTGAAAATAATTCCCGCTTTTTTTCAATACCCTTTGATTATTTTAGGAGGGGAACTCTAGAAGACGATGGTTTAGATTATGATTTATCTCTCGTCTTATTTAAACTAGAAACAAATAAGCCCATTGCTGCTTTTATCGTTGTAAAAAGAAACGAAATAAGTGAAAGCTATTGTTTTTTCAAAGGATGTGTAGTTGACAACCAATACAGACGACAGGGACTTGGTTCTAAGATGTTTTATGAATTTTTAAAGCGAGCTAAAGAGAAAAAAATAACTCAAGTAATTTATGGTCCGAGCGTTCCTGAATTTTGGCAACCCGGAGTTGATATACGTAATACTAGCCTATATTTCTTTTTAAAAAAACAAAGATTTAAATCCCAAAAGGCAATATTCAACCTTACAGTTTCTCTGGACATCATTAAAAAAGAACCTGCATCGAAGAAGGAAGGATACGAATATGGACGCGTTCAACCCGATGATTTTGATAAAACTTTTGATTTTGTAAAGCAACATTTTCCTGACGGCACTTGGGCTGAAGAAGTAAAAATTTCTTTTAAACTAGATCCTCCTACGACTTTTATAGCAAAAGACGCGAAAAACGAAATAGTTGGTTGGGCAACTCATAGTCTATATTTTCCCGGCTCGTTTGGACCAACGGGAGTTCTGGGGTCGTTACGTGGAAAAGGAATTGGCACTGAACTCTTCTTATGGACCTTATGGGACATTAAGCAAAATGGATTAGATACTTGCGAAATAATGTGGGTAACCGGCGACACTGTTAAATTTTACTCTAAAGTAATTGGAGCTTATATTTCACCTATTTTCTACCCGATGTATAAAAAAATTAAATAGAATTTTTGATATTATAAGAAATCTAATCCTTGTTAAATGCGTAGAGCATGAAGTAAAGTTGGTAAAAGTTTCATACTATTCTTAATACCCAAAAGTTTTACTAGTTTCCACTTACGAGACATCATAACCTCCCAGCTATGTTTCCTAGTTTCGCTCCCTGTAAATAATGCGATAGTAGATTGCATCATTTCTGGATCGTCTTGAGCCATTGAATAAGATGCTTCGATGACTCGTTCCAAGAGACCACTATGGTACAAAAGGTGATGAAATTTATAGGAATACCTCAAATCTTCTTCATAGAGATGTTTTAGAAGGAGGGCGTTGTATCTCGCAAGCTCAGATTCTCCAAAATCCTCTTCTTCAAGTGCTTGACAAAAAACTTCCGCAGCTATTTTTCCAGATAACCTCGCTTGATAAATTCCTTCGTATAAAATAGGATCCGCGGTTCCACAAGCATCTCCAATTACCATGACGCGCTCACGATAAGGTTTTGTGATCATCCGATCAGGTATAGGCGCTGCCCAAACTTTACGACCCGCAAAAATTTTCATTTCTCTTCCTTCGATTTTCTCTTTTATGAATGGATTTTGTAGGAAAGCATTAAAATCACTCATTTTCACCCCATTACCTAAAACTCCAATGCTTAATGCTTGACTTTTCGGGAAGACCCAAGCTATTCCGTGATTAATTAATTTTCGATCGAAGAATTCCCACACTCGATTACCGAATTGTTCGTCGATAACTGATTCTGGAGCCTTAAATTCCGCTTGTATTCCACTTATCATAGGCGGTACCTCCAATCCAATCTGCCTTTGTAATTGGGCTCCTCCCAATCCAGTTGCAAGGATAACACACTTACTTTGATAATCTTCAGATCCTATAACCTTTACACCTGAACTCTTATTAATCTCAATTTTCTTCACCCGAAATCTGTATTTTATTTGAGCACCGGCATCTTGAGCAATATTTACTAAATATTTATCAAAGTCAGTTCGAAACATACAAAAACCTTTGTTGTTTTTTCCCGAGGCTTCGAACTCCATTGGTCCACTTTTAGGTGTGAATAAGACTCCACCAGTTATTTCACGATCGCCGACTCCATGGGGAATTGATGTGAATTCCTCATTTCTAATTGGGATACCTCCAGCACAACATTTATATCGTCCTTCTTCAGCAGCTTCAAGCAACAACACCTTTGCATTGCTCTCTGCGGCAATTTTTGCAGCCGTTGCACCAGCTGGACCACCTCCAATAATTATTAAGTCGTATGTAATAATATAAACCTCAAAAAAAAAAGTAAGTAGAATTTTATTTTATAATATCAAACTGATTAGTAGCTGTTTTACTATAAATTTTTTGTAGCAAATTCTTCTCGTTTTTTAGTGTGTAGTTCCTCAAGTTCTTTTTCGAGTTTATGAAGTTTTTCGCCTTCTAGTGGAAAGAAGTAAGCAAAAATAAGACTTAACGCTACAAATATATTAACAATAAAATAAAATACAAAAATTATTCCAAACATCGCCGAATCTGTTTGAACGGGAGAGTTTTGTACATATCCTGTTAATACAAGTACAATAGTCACAATGATAGGACCAATGCTTTCAGTTGGCTTAGTAAACAAGGCATTAATACCATAAAACATCCCTTCTCGCCGAGATCCATATTTCAGTTCATCTTCATCAATAGGTAGTGTTTGCATTATCACTCCAAACACGCCTGCACCACCAAAGAATGCCGAGAATGCAAGTCCTATCCACATCGCTGGAATTGAGATTGAAGGAATTAAAACCAAGAAGAATAGAATAAATCCCCCAATGAATTGGATAGTTGTGAACTGAAGTAGTAGTTTTTTAAATCCATATTTCTTTCTTAGTTTCATGCAAAGAATATTTGAACTCCAACCAACTATTATTACGATTAAAAAGTATAATCCTACATTTTCAGGACCGATTAAAATCAAAAATAGAAAGACATACGAGAGTTGTATTGAAGCAATCATCGTCTTGAAGAAATTATATCCTACAAACATCATGAAAGATTTTGATTTTACCGTTTGTTTTATTGCTGTCCATAAGGGAGGACTACGATCATGTTGATGTTCAGGTCTCTCTTTTGATAACTTTACAACAAGCACATAGCAGATGTAACTAATTATTGCCACGACGATGTTAAACATTTGAAAGAATTCCCGGTTATCTACCATTGTAGGAACTGTTATTACGGCAAAACTTGCAAAAAGTGCAAGAATGCCGCCCAAAAAGTTGATCCTAGTACGTTCTCCAAGATCACTTGTCATATCGGGAAGTAAAGCCATCCAAGCCATTGTCACGATATTAGAAAGTGTATCAAAAATGCTTATAGTTATCAAAAAATGTAGGAACATTACAAGTTGCCCTATAGGAGTAGCTACATCGGTACTCCAAGGGAACCACATGAAAGCAAACACTATCACCAAGAGTGGACTAAACCATTTAATATATACTATTCTTCGGCTACCCCATTTTTTCACATCAGTATTATCTTGCCATTGACCAATGAGGGGATCATTTAACATGTTTATAATCATAAAAATAGTCATTCCAACAATGAAGAGAACCTCGTTTAAGCCCAGTGAATCATAAAAAAATTTTATGTATCCTAATCGAAAGACACCAATAATTAGGGTTAGAGGAACCATACCCATTATATAACCCGAAACTTGCTTTTTTGGTAATTTATTAACAGACATTTCTTTTTATCTAAATTTATTTGAGTAATATATTCTTGAGTTAAGACTATAAAAAGATTTATTTCGGCTTTAATTTTTTATCCTATTAATCTTAGTGAATACATTTGAAAAATTTAAAGTGTGATTAGAATTAGCCAAAAGCCAAACTTTCTAGTTATTCTAACTGATCAGCAACGATTAGATCATTTGAGTTGTTATAACAACAATATGATCTTAAAAACACCCAATATCGATCGTATCGCTAACGAGGGAATTAAGTTTACGAATTTTTATTGTAATAATCCCATCTGCATGCCCAATCGTAGTACAATTTTTACTGGACAATATCCTTCAGTCCACGGAGTAACAACTAATGGACGTAATTTACCTCAAGGTTCAAAAACTTTTGTTGATATCTTGCTTAATTCAGGAATTTATCATACAGCAAGTTTCGGGAAAATTCATCTAAATTATTTTGGAGCAAACTCTGGTCGTTTTCAAAACGCCACTAAAAGTCAAGAATTTGCTCATTCTAGACAATATCGTGATTTAACTAATTTTTCGCCCTATTTTGGATTAGATGAAGTAAAGCTCGTTTCGGGTCATGGTCCTCTATGTGGCCATCCAGATTACATAAATTGGGTAAAAAGAAAGATTGAGAGAGATCCTTCCTTAGGAAAACCTCTTAGGATAAAGTTAAGTAATCCAGATAATATGATACAAACAAAACTTAATATAAGTTTTAATACAGCTGAATCTCTAGTAAAACTACAAGTGTTAAAGCATAAAGTGCCAGAGGAACTTTATTCCACTACATTTGTCAAAGAAAATACTATTGAATTCTTGGAAAGATTTTCGAAGGGGACTTATTCCAAAGAAAACTTCTTTGTTTTCTGTTCTTTTCCAGACCCTCATCACCCATTCTCACCACCTGGAAAATACTATGATATGTATAGACCAGAAGATGTGATATTATCTAAAACATTTAACGATACTCATAAAAATAGTTCAGAATTCAATAGAAATCACTACAATACTACTATATCAAGTGAGGGAACTGAAAAAGGAATCTTTCCTAATCCTAAAGATTTAACGGAAGGAGAAGCTAAATCTATAATTGCAGCGAGTTATGGGATGGAAAAAATGATTGACGACGCTGTAGGGGAGGTTTTAGATGCTTTAACTAAGCTTGGTTTATCCGAAAATACCGTTATAATTTTCACTACAGATCACGGTGATCTCGGGGGAGACCACAGATTCTTCTTTAAAGGACCATTTTTATATCAGGGTTTAATTAAAGTTCCTTTCTTAATTAAGGTACCAAATGGGCAAACAAATAAAGATTGCAATACTTTAGCTAGTTCAATTGATATTCCAGAGACAATCTTAGAATTAGCAGGAATTCCTATCCCTGACTTTATGCAAGGAAAAAGCTTAATTCCCGTATTAAAAAATCCTGAAGAAATTGTAGAGAATGATGTTCTTATTGAAATGGACGACGATCACAATAATGAAAAAACGAGAACTTTAATTACAGATGAATGGAGAATTACTATTTTTAGCAATCATGGAGATTTATATAATTTAAAGGAAGATCCAAACGAATTAAATAATTTATGGCTCGACAACTCTTTCAGTGATATTAAAATTGATCTACTTTTGAAATTATTCAATAAAACTTCTAATATAAGCAAATCTGTTATACGAGAATGTGGATTTTAATAAATTGTTAAATAATATTAAAAATAGAAAAAAAGGAGTCTTAATAAAATGAGTAAAAAAGAATTTGGTTCCGGATATTTCGGAGAATGGGTTGAAGATGAATTTAAATTGCCAGCATATCGTTATACATGCGACCAAATTAACGATCCAAAAGCTATAACTCCAATGAACAAAAAGTGGCGTTCAAATACAGAACACCTTCATCAAGTTGGGAACGATAGGCTGGTTGCTGTAGCTTCGAATTACGGATATGTCCAAGTAAGACAGGATGAAGGAAGTCCAAAATATTTAAATGAGTTTAATCCAGAACAAGGTCAGTATGCTGGAGGTTTTGGTTATCTAACAGATAACGATGATTATTTGAGCACATATTATCCAGGAAATGCAGATGTATTCGAACGAATTTTTGGAATTGGTTATCTTCAAAAAAAAGTGAGTGGAAAAGGATATTCAGTGAATCAAATTATTTTCGCACCGTTTGGGGATGATCCCGTGGTAATTTCTCAGGTTACAATTACCAATAATAGAAAAAAACGAGTAGATTTGCGTTGGATCGAATATTGGGGATGTTACACATATCAGTTTTCTTCTGCTGCTTTTGCGGGAATCCTTTCGAAAACATCCAATAAACATCCGAGAGATGTCCGACACGAATCAAGCAATAAACTCAAACATGAATTCAAACCAATCGAGAATCGCACAGGAATTGTAGATAAAAGATATTTTGAAAATCTGAAAAAGGTATATGATCCGAACAACCTTCAACCTAGTTATGACGATAAATTTCCTCCCAAAACATTTTTAGTCTCCTTAGACTCGAAAATCAGTGGAATGCAAACGAATAGCAGAGATTTTTTTGGTATAGGTAGCGTTGAATCTCCTGATGGTTTGAAAAACGATCTAAATAATATCATTAACTCGACAGGAGTAGAAAGCTCCATGTTCTTAGAGCAGAAAGTAAGTTTGAACCCAGGTGAAAGCTGTACTTTTTCTTTTCTATACGGATATCTACCCGATAATTCCGAGCTAGAATTATTGATTAATAAATACAAGACTAACACATCCACAAAGCTTAAAGAGTCTTGTGAGCGATGGAGAGCTAGTAGGATACAATTACAAATCCTTGACGAGGCTTGGATAAATCGCGAGGTGTTTTGGCACTATTACTATTTGCGAAGCGCTATGACCTACGATAGCTTTTTTAAAGAACATATCCTCTCTCAGGGTCATGTTTATCAATATATAATGGGATTTCAAGGGGCTGCTCGAGATTCTTTACAGCACGCGTTACCGTTTATATACAACGATCCGGACATCGTTAAGAATGTAATTAGGTATACTCTGAAAACGGTTCGTAAGAGCGGTGAAATACCCTACGGCATCACCGGTAGCGGACAAATTTTAATTGTTCCTTTTAAACCGAGTGATCAAGAAATGTGGTTGTTATGGCTGACAAGTGAATATATTCTTGGTACGCGAGACACAGATTTCCTTTTCGAGAATATTTCGAGATATCCAGTTTATGGGTCTCGAGTTGAGGTAGTAAATGTAGGAGAAATATTGAAAAGATGTTACCGTCACCTGGTTAAAAAAACTGGGACAGGATGTCATGGACTTCAACGGTTATCAAATGGAGATTGGAACGATGGAGTTGTACTTGGAAACATTCCACCTGAGAAACATAAAGAAATTAAAAATGAAGGGGAGAGCGTTTTAAACGCCGCAATGGCTATTTTTTCGCTTAAAATTTATTCGCAAATGTTAAATTTTGTAAATGAATCGGAATTAGCTGAAGAGGTTCTATTTTATTCTGAATCCCAAAGAGAAGCAGTTAGAGCTCAATGGATAGGAAAATGGTTTAGAAGAGCCTGGTTAACAGAGGATTTAGGTTGGGTTGGTGAGGACCAGATGTGGTTAGAACCTCAACCATGGGCTATTATTGGGGACGCACTTGAGGATAGGGAAAAGATGATTCTAGTTCAATCCATTAATGAATTAGTACGAAAACCTTCAAAAATTGGTGCAAGGCTTCATAGTAAAGGAATTGAGAGTATTAGAAATGTAGGACAAGGAGTAAACGCTGGTATATGGCCATCAATAAACGGTACTTTAATATGGGCTCTTTCGTTGGTTGACGGACAAATGGGTTGGGACGAATGGAAAAAAAATACGCTTGCTTATCATGCTGAGAATTTTCCGGATGTTTGGTATGGCATTTGGAGCGGACCAGATACATATAACTCGGATTTATCTAAGTACCCCGGACAAACCGTTTTTGATGAGTCTTTAATCACTGGCGAACGAGAAGCTGAAATTGCAGACGGAGAAGAGCATCTAGGTCATGTAGGAACAGCTTGGACCGATTTTCCTGTTTTTAATTTACACCCTCATGCATGGCCGTTATATGATGTAACTCGCCTGATTGGGATAAACTTTACCCCTGAAGGTGCAGAATTAAAACCTACTCTCCCTCAAAAGGAATATAAGTTTAGCTCTTCTCTTATTGGATTAGAGAAAACGGGAAGTGGATACTCAGGATGGTATAATCCTATGAAAGAAGGCGAATGGAAATTAACCTTAATTCTATCCAATAATGAAATTGAAAAAATTGATTCTGTGTTAGTAAATGGAATTGAATGTGAGTTTAAGGTAGAAAAGAATCAGATGGTTTTAAATGGTGCGAGTAAGGTTAATAAACCCTTATCGTGGGAATTAAAATTCAAATAAATTTTAAGTTTTTCCTTTTTTACTCAAGATCTAAAGGTGGTAAAGGAGGAACTTTAAAATCATTCCAACTTTCTACAATGGGATGATCCCACCAATGTGCAGGAATTTCTGGATATTTTCCATATTTTTTCAACCCCTTTTGAAATGCCCTAATATTTCCACGTTTTACTCTAATATCCTTATAATCAGAATAAAAATAGGCTCCGAATCCACCATTTTTTGTACCTAGGTTCCTAATCATATGCCATACTTCCCTCTCTACTTCCTCTGGTGTGCCTAAAGTATAGATAGATTGTATATTTACGCAACCCCAAAACATTATCTTACCGCGGTATGGATTTAAATCTATATAACCGCTCATTCTAGGACTGTCAAGTTCTATAGCATCCAATCCCCATTCTATCAAAACGGGGAGTAAGCGATCTATCTTACCACAACAATGAAGATGGACATCTAACCCAAGTTTATGTGCTTCCTCAATAACATATTTATAGGAAGATTCATAATGCTTTTTAAATGTTTTTGGGCTAAAGAAAGGGCCTTTCTGCTCTCCTAAATCATCAACTAGCATGATACCGTGAATATTAATCCCTCTTTTTAAAGCGTTTTTCATTAATTTCACATGGTATTCTGCGACAAATTCTAACGCCTTTTCTAACTCTTGAGGATGCTTGCTGTGATCTATTAAATAGTTATTGAAACCCCTCATGGCAGAAACTACATGAGAGGGTCCTTGGGTTGGAAACAAAAGTAGTTTATAAAGGTCAGCTCCAGCGCTTTTTTGCATGTTATGTGCAATGGTAAACCTCGTTTCATCATCTGCATTGGGATTGTATTTTTGGATGTAATTGTCATAATCATCCCAATCTACCAAGGAAGCTCTACCTGGATGGCCCATATCTGTGTCATTACCTTTCATATTCCATATACATCCATTTTCGTCAATCTCTTCGTGAGGAATACTTCTCCACTTGTTTCCTTCATATAATGGGTTTTCTTGAGCCCATGGGGGTCTTTCCCATTTGTAGCTTCCTCTTATGTGTGGAAACAAACCTTCTTCTCCCTCATTCCATCCAGGTCTCCAATTTTTAGAAGGAGTTATAACTATCGGAAACACATCTCCAGCTGCAAGATTGAAAACTGGTACTTTATCTGGATTTTTAAATTGCAGAGTTGCTTTCACACGTTCTAACGAGTTCATAATTTAATCTTCCTCAATAAATTAGATTAAAATAAATTATTTTTTGTATTTTAGGAATATTTGGTACTTAAAATAGATCGGTGTTGATATTAAAATATAGGAGGAAAAGTGTTTCAAATTGGAAAAATTAGATGTTTTTCACAAACTAGAATCTGTAGTTTCCCCCGGTTCTTCTTTATATTCTTTAGGGGTATTTTTGTCGATTTTCGATTTTACACATTCTTCGCAATATGTTAACCAAACATCTTTCCCGGAGTTTTTACCATCCATGTTAGCTCAACAAGTTAAGTCTTAAAACTCATGATAAGAATGTTAATAATTCGTTTTAAAGTTTTTTAAATTCCATCTTTTTGTACAATAGAGTAGAACAATTAATAAACATAAAAATCAATAAAAAGATTAATCACCACACGGAGTGGGGTCATTAAAACTAAAACTAAAATTCCCATTCCAAATT
>DATKTW010000152.1:0-39317 GCA_035530895.1 Candidatus Nanopelagicaceae bacterium | reverse complement strand
GTTGTTACCGCATATGATATTCTAAAAATAATATCCCAAACTAATAACCATAAAAATAGAGCATTTTTATCGCTAAGATCGGGTAAAAAAAAGCCAGGTAATAAAAGAAAAATGAAAGAAATTCCAAGTAATGGAGCTAGTATCAAAATATATGGTTTTCTTCTGCCTAATTTTGTATATTTTGCATCACTTACCCATCCTAATAAAAATTGAGCAGCAGCAATGGAAAGATATCCCATTGCTTGAGCAAATCCAACCAAAATTGATGGGACTCCATATCCAAGATAATACAACGCAAATAGGGCAAAACCTTCAATTCCAAGAACGATTGAGCTTGAAATTCTTGGTGCACTATAATTCAGTTTCCTTAGAGTAGTTGTTTCATTTCTGTAGATTCCTTCTGTTTCGTTCATATTATTTCGCTATTTTTAATTTTAATTTTAATTTTTTTTTTTAAATTTTAATTTAAATTAAGATTAGATAAAAGTATATTTAATGTTTATTAATTAGATGAGAATTATTGAAGATCGGATGAATTAAATAGCGAAAATTAGAAACTACTGAATGAATTTGCCGAAATTAACTAAATCTAATCTTCTTCTTCGTCCCACCCTAAATCTTTTAGAACGGATTCAAAAGCTTCGGATTCCTTATCAAGTACAAATTCAGTATCATACTCGGAAGCGGTCTTTCCAAAATCAACATTGAAATCTGGGAGAGGAAGATCCTCGAGCGAAGGGATAGTCTCCTGTAAAGGTTGTCCCTGGACGATTTGAGGCTCATGTATGCTCTCATCTTCCTCGATCTCCATTGGTGTATAATCCTCAAGCGGAACTGGAGGTATTTCGTCCTCATATACTTTAAAACGCGAATCAATAACCTGGAACGGCTCTTCTGACCTCAATGAAGTCTCTGAGCTCTTAACACCCTTCTCCAATTGTTTTTCGTATTCTAAGCCAACAGATTTTGGAATTGTTACAATGTTATTTTGTACTTCCGTTTCGATATCTTCTAAATCACCACCATCTTTTTCCCAATCGTCTAAAAAACCTAGCAAATCATCTAAGGCGGCTTTATCTTCTTCGATGCTAGGTTTTATAATTCCTGTCTCTTCCTCTTCTTCAATTTTTAGTTTAGCTTTTTCAGAATCTTCTAAAGAAAGAGTCATGTTAGTAATTTCATCTCCTGAAATTAATCGATTCAGTTTTTTAGCTATTTCTCGTATATACCCAAGGTAATATCCAATTCGATATACATTTTTTAACCCCCCAAACACCAGATATTCGTCGTTGATTGCTAGAATTATACTATAACCAGAAGTATTGTGAAGAATTATCTCTTTTAGGGCACCATGTGCAGTTGCTTCGCTTAATCTCAATCCTAAATCAATCAACGCAGTACTTGAAGCGGATGTTGCATCAGCATCGAGCTCAGAAGAAGAAGCAGACGCAACTTTCATACCAACTCGAGAAAGTACTGCTAGATTTTCTAAATCCGTTTTATCTTCTTCGAATTTTAAAATCTTCATCATATTTTCTCGAAGATCTTGCTCCAGAGACGACATTTCACATCAAAATCTTTTTTAGATTAAAATTAATTGGAATCTATATATTATAAATTCTCTTAATGTATATCATAAAATTTACATTAATATATTTTATCATAATTTCTTACATAAATTCATTTAATTTCTTCTGTGTAGAGGAAGAATTATCATATTTATTGAAAGAGTATCCAGATAAGTCAGTAACTATGTTTTTAATCTCCTCTATCACTTCTTCAGCCGTTAAAATATTAGTATCGATTGTGAATACTTTTTTAGTTTGAGTTTTTGAAAATAAAAATTGATTATAATAGGAAAAAATTTCTAATAGGTATTTCTTGTCATCTTCATTCCAATCATTTCTGGTATTATCAATTGAACCTCGTTGAATTATTCTTTTTAAAACAGTATCTGTTTCAGCAGTAAGGTAAATAATGCAATCTTCTTTCCACTTAACTGACTTATACATATCATGGATAAGATTATAGTCTTTTTCTTTAAGATAAAGGCTTTTAGAGTAAACTAACACGCAGATTGGTGTACGATCTAGAAAAATAACTCTCCCATTGTAAATATTATCAAAATTAGTGATATTTTTGTTTCTCCGAATGAGCTGTTGTAGAAAGTGAATTTCGCTTCGAAAGGCGATTTGTTTGTTGTCAGAACCGAATGGAAAAGGAGGATTTTTCCTATATCTCTCGGGAAAAAACTTAAACTTATTATTATCTCCTACGTTTTTTTTTAAAAGATTAAAGATTGTGGTTTTTCCAATTCCGTGTACCCCCGCAATAGCAATAATTATATTATCCTTACTACCCTTATTTGTATAAGATATTTTACCCAATCTCTCTTTCTCCACGTCTTAGACTCTTATCGTATTTTAAAAAAAATAAGTTACTAATAATAACACTAGAGATATTTGATTTTTCTTATTATTAAATTTATATATTAAAGGATAATGGAGATTTATGTTTAAATTAGAAATAGACAATTAAGATAATGAGAGTAATGTTGTAAATCAAATTAGCCATTATTGTACTAAATAGGTTCTTATTAATTTCATAGATCACCCCCAAGAATATAGATACCATAAAGTTTACTAAAAAGAAATATATCCCAACGGGTAATGTAAAAAATAGAAACAGAATTGAGTAAACCAAGGCTACAATTACAATTACTGTAACTTTTCCAAGAAAACTGTTGCCAAAATGCGCTTTTAAAGTTTTGTGTAATACACCTCTAAATACTAGTTCAGTTGAAATTACTGATAAACTTAAAAGGAGAATAAGTAATATCATCAGAATTAAACTTGAGTTTTGAAGGACGAGATATTCTTCGTCTAAATAACCAAAGATATCGTAGAAATTTATCCCCGCGTCGTACATAAAGCGGATTATTAGGGACGAAAAATTATCAATTAAAACTAATCCAATACTTCCGGCGATGCCAACTAAAGTAGCGATTATTAGCGCTTTTGTGTTAAAGATCAAGCCTAATTTCTTGAGGCTATGTCTTTTTGAATAAATATAATACAGGGGATAGACCCCAAAAATAATATCAGGAGCTTGACTTAAGAGAATTGTTGTCATGTTTAAATCTAATGTTTCAGATGGGCCTAGTTGTAGAGTTAACAACATAGTAATTACTAATCGAACTGTAATATATGCCATAAGAGCATTACCAAATACGCTAATCCCCTCTCTGAAATTCCATTCGCTTTTTTTCAATACAAACTTTTGTTCTGATACTAATTTTTTATTTGTAAATACATAACCTTGTCTACTTTGATGATTTTTGCCTTGGGTTGCGATTTCTTGTTCTGGAATTTTTTCTAATCTTGAATCACATATAGGACACTGTTCTAATATATTAGAAGTTATAATCGAACCGCAATTCGAACATTTGCGCGATATTGGTTCTTTTTTAATTGATTTTGGTATAGCTTTTGCTTGATCGGTAATATCTTCACTTGGTTTAATATTCACTACTAATTTCCCACATTCAGGATTTGGACAATAAGCTGTGTTTTTTTGGATTGTAGTACCACAGTACACGCAAAATTTTGCTACCTGATGTTCTTCATTTTCTTTTGACATTACTCTCAATAAAATAAGAAATTTAATTGTGCTAAAGCGTACTTATTGTAATATATTAAATTTGAAATTATATATTTTATTGTTATTTTCTACAACTAAAACTATATGTTGACAACAGAGAAACTTTAAACGTGCTTTATTATTACTTTTCTTGATTACACTTGAATCTTTTTACTTTTCTCTTCTTTTAAGTTCTTTAGTTTTTGAATATAGTTCCATGAGCAAAAGATTATGATAAAAAGAAATAGAATCAAAGTAACCCTCTCCTATATCTGACTGATTTGCATGTACTAATGCAAGTTGGGCGTTTAGGGCAGATCTCATAAGTAATTCTATTCCTTTATAAATTAAATTTGGACTCCAAGTCCCTCGATTGGGGTTCCCCCACCATGTTGTATCGGAACATATCCCTCTATCATAAAACCACCGAGAAGTATTATAGTGTCTTTCTGCATCCCAATTTTGATTCAAATCTAAATTATTTATTAAATTCATTAAGTTGTTTAAACTTCTTACAATTTTCCAGTATAATGTATGAACTCTATTATCGGGATGATCCCACAAAGGATACGGGATGTTTGCCTTTATATCATCGTAAGTAGTGCTCCAACTCGAATCTTTAGGGATTATCTTTTCTTTATTAATCGGAAAAAATTTGGATAAATCGGAAATGAATTCCATTTTTATTTCTTTTTGATCGTTAATAAGTTCTAAAGCCTTACTTAGAAAAATTCTTTCAAATTTTTTAATATGATGGCCAAAAGTTTCTGAATCCATTGCTGTTATGATAAATTTATCTTTTTGCTTTTGTTCTTTATTTTGCTTGACCTTTCCTTTAATTTCTTCAACGAATTCTTTCGCAGTGATATTGTTAAATGCGATTTTATTACTTAAAATATCGTCTCTAAAAAATAACATTAAACCATTAGGAGAAGTATATATTTGATCAGTAGGCCAATCTACAGGACAGGCTATACCGCTCATAATTACCCATTTATACCCTAATTCTCGGATGTACTTTGCAACTTGGGAGCTAATTGACATTTCAGGAGGGAAAAAGCCTCCTCGTTCCCAATGTTTAAAATTATTTTTTATAATTTCTTCATTTATCTTAATTTGATGTTCAGATTCCTTTTGTGGAATTAGTGGAAGGATCGGATGGAATTTTGCAGTACCAGTAATCTCAATTTTATTACTAGATTCCAAATTTTGTAGTATTTCAATAGTATCGCATAGATCAAATTCATTTAACATTTCTATTAGAACAGCATTAATATTAAAACTAATTTTAACATTATCATGCTCATCTAACATTCTTAGTAAAGGTTTATAGCACTCTTTATCAATTTGTCGCAATACCCTACTATCTTGAAAAGTAGGTTGATACATATGTAATAATGGAGCCCAATATATCATTTTAACAATCTACCTTTAACATTTCTATTAAATTTACTATTTTTAAAAGGGAATAGAAAAATGGAAGAATTCTATTTTTCAATTATGTTTTCTTTAATTTTTATACCAAAGTGAGTTGCTTCGGGACCAATATGAACCAAAACTTTGTCTCCAACCTTAATATCTACTATGGATACAGGGGTTCCAACTGAGTTAACTAATCGAATCGTTTCTGCATTTTGACCAATGTAATTAATTCTGATCTTCTTACCTCGATTATCAGTGTCTAATTCTAATCTTAACATAGGGCGTGTTTCAATTTTAACTCTACCCACTGTAACTCTTTTCGCTCCACCATTAGTATTTACCACTAGAACTTGATCTCCCCCTTTCAATTCACTTAAATATTTCGTCTGATATTTCTTATCGGTGTCATCACTCGGAACTAGAATATATGCTGAAACATCACCAGCGTTTACTCTGAAGGGCCTTGAGGAAACAAATTGAGTTTCAAAAACTTCAGCGTGTACTAACACAAATCCTTTTGCAGTGCTTCCAACAAGCATCCCCTCCCCTGATTTCAATAAGGATGTAGTATCGACGCACACTCTTTCGCTCTCTGGGACATTTTGTAAAGCTATAACTTCTGCTTCAATGAGATCAATTTTAAATTCGGTAACTAATAATTTTTTCAATTCTATGATGTCATTAACTTCTCTAGGAGTAATTAAAACTCCATCTGTCCCGATTTCAAGGGTTTTAAACATCAATTCTGCTTCATTTATGTTCTCGACCGAAGCAATTAATTCTGTATCATTTTTGTGCATTTCTGCGATTAGGTTTTCAAAGGGGATGATTTTCCAGTCCTGTGCTTTGACTATAATGAAGTTAAAGTTACCTCTTTCTTCTTTAATAAATTCTTCATCCTGTTTTGAGTTTAGTTCGTAATAGAGCCCAATCTTGACTCCTTTATCAATTCCAATTGGTTTCTCACTTGCTTCATTTACAATTAAATTTTGCGTGTTAATACTCAAATCTCTACTATACGTGGTTATACGTTCAATATTCTCGAATTCCAAAAATGTGTCTCTCGAAACTAAAAAATCAAGGAAATTCATATTCAAGGCTTCTTGCACTAGTGCTTTAAAATTATCCGTTTTTTTCTCGAAATCTAAAATTATTTTTTTCATTTAAGAATCATCAAAGTTTGGACTCTGAAAGTAATTTATTGATAAGAATCATCGTACTAAATTAAATTCTATCAAATTTTTAAGTAAATAAAATCATATTAAATATAAAAGAGATTCTAGTATATTATGGCGCTGAAGAAAAAACTTTTTCCCAGAAAAGGTAAAGAAAAGGAAGAGCTTGTTCTTAAAGCTAAAGCACATATCAGAAAAATTGCACTATCAAATAAAACCTACAACAAAAGAGCAGAAATAGCAAGAAAGAACGCTAAAATTGCGATAAAGAGAGGAGAGAGAAACCGGGCTAAAAATTATCTGATTCAACATAAACAGTATCAAATGAAGGTAGATCGCCAGAACAATATTCGGGCTAAAATAGAACGCCAAATAGAAGCTATATCCGAGGGACGTATGATTTCAATGACAGGCGATTTAATGGGGGGAATTAGAGACGAACTACAAGGTATTGCATCTAAAGTGGCCCCCGAAAAGATTGCTGAAATCGCAGAGGACTCTGAATTATACGTATCAGAAATAGAGGAATCTGCAGAAATCCTTGCTGGCGATCCTGAAATTGATTTAGCAATTGATATAACTGACGAATTAAATCAACTTGAAACAGAAATGCTTTTAGAACAAGGGGGTCAAATGCCAGAAGTCCCTGATGATGAACTTGCTTATATTTCAGAGTTTGAAGAAATAGAAGAAGAACCTGAAATAAAAACAAAGGTAAAATTGGAGGACGAAATTGACAAGCTTAGGAAGGAATTAGAAGGTAGTTAATTGATTTAATGACTTTTTTAAGCCAAATGAAAAGTAGTATCTAAGTGTAATATCTTTTTCTATCAATTTCCTTTGAACTGTTCCTTAAAAACTCTTCGTCTTCCATGTTGTCATCTAAAACCTCAATATTTTTCTCGATTATATAAATTTCCTTTTGTAAATTCTTAAAGTTTTTAAAGAAATCTATTTCTGAGATATCTCCTGATTCAAATTTAGAATCTAATGCTTTTAGCGTTTCCTCGAGGCTGTATTTCTCTTTTTGTAGGTCAAACATTTTTTTACGTCTTGCTTTACTATACTTTCTAGAGTAAGGTTTTGACCCTTCGTTTGGGTAATTTGAAATAGAATCATGATTGAATAACTCTGATAGGTGATTCTTTGAATACTCGTGATATTGGGGCATATGTCTACCTTTTTCTGTTGGTTCATAGTATGCGGGATCATTTTTCAAACCATCAAAGATATGTGAGTTGTTGAGTGATGCGCTAGGGAAAATTTTACCATATTTTTGTAATTGTTCTAACTTTCTCATTAATAAATTTTTTTCTTCCGCGTTTGTAATAGGATTTCCGAACCCATTGTTAAAACTTGTAGGTTTGTAATTTTGTATCCTATTGTTATCGAATAGGTTTTGTAAGAAAAAATCGTTCTGATTATAAATCGGTGCGGCATTATTCGGTATGTTATTGTAATAATAATTTAAGTCTTCAGGGTTCTTAATGTTCCTATGATAGAATAATGGATTTTCGGGTATATTTTTATAATTAGGATTAGGATAATAGGGAAAGTTAGGATTATTGATATTGCTATTTTGATAAGGATTGTATAAAGGCTGGTTTGGTGAGATATTAGGCATGTAATTCGAGTTTTGATTAAATGCCTGCGGTACTTGACCGTAATTAGCCAATCCATTATTTGGTTTAACATTATTATATTGGCATTTCAAGCTGAAGAATGTATTGATTGCTTCTTCAATAAATTTTGTTATATCACTCAAATCAACCTCAATGTTAAAGAGTTTTTTAGCAGCTTCCATATCATAAACTATTGTCTCGTCAAAACTTCTTGCGAGCAAAATATAATCTAATACTCTAGAAACAGAGTTGGGAGGAAGAGAGAATTCGTATCTACCGTAGGGAAACTCAATATAAAGTTTCTTGAAGACTTTTCCTCTGATTTGGACTTTGGTTAAATCCTTTACGGGAGCTTTAAAAATGCCCTCTTGCTTTTTCTTTCGCTTCCCATATTCATGGACAAAGGAAAGGTCAAAATTAGTAACAAAAAGAATTCCTTTATTTTTTTTGTATTTATCTTGAGTATTAAGGCCGTTAGATAATTTTGCATATATTGCATAAACAGGTTTTTCTTTATCGGCTAGATTCAGAAACTTTAGATAATTTGTGAAATAAATAGTTATCTTATCAATAAAATTAAGATTATTTGAAAGAGTCTCGATGCTCGAACTAATTGTTTTAACATTATTGTCTATAAAAGAATTTATTGAATTATAGCTTCTAGTTAAATTTTCTAATATATCTTCAATAATCTTTATATTCGAATTTTGTTGCGTGTAAATATCAAAAAAATATTCTTTATTAAGGGATAAATGTTGAATAAAATTACGAATCTTTTCTATAAGATTTTCTTTCGCATATATAAATAACTTGAAGAGAGCCAATAAATCTAATTCCATGGTAGGGTAATGAAAACACCTAATAGGGGGAGCTCTTGCATCCATAACCTTTTGTTTTAATTGGTACAAAGAACCTAATAAATCTCTTAAGGGAGTTATGAAGAATCTTGAATTTTTAATTAAATCCAAAAAACTTTTTTCTAAATCTTCTTTTTTTTCATAGATATTAATAATTTGGTTCGAATGGCATTTCGGACAAGACTTTAAGAGTTGACTTTTCTGAACTATACTTCCCTCTCCACAATCTTCACATATCTTCTTATCTCCTGATTCAGAAATAGTTATATTTGTTGAGTCACAATCTTGACAAAAAAATGTTTTAATTTTTTCTTCGTGTAAACAGTCGGAACAACAACTGATCCCACACTTTTCACAATAATACGCCAATTTCACATCTCTTTGACAGAAACGGCAAATTTGGAAGTGCTGATCCGACATAATTAGTTTTAAACCCGAATTATTTAAATTAAAAAACAAACAATTTTTGATCGCTTTATCAACAGAAATAGATGAAAAAATACTACAAAAATAAGTATGTTATTGAAATATTACCTAAGAAGTCCTTAAAATTTGTAAGAATGACACTTAAAAAATAGTTATTTTATAATTTTCACTTTAGTTCCCAGTGCTTGACCAGGTACACCAGCTTTTTTGAAATGAGCTCTTATAGCACCATTATTACCATGGGCTCGTGTTATCGTCCCTTTCAATTCTTTTCCCGTAGAGCTTACCCATACTACTATCCTTCCAATTAATTTATTAGCCTCTTTTCTATTGTTAATATTTGGAAATACGATTATACAATGTTTAGGGTGAAGAGTATGACGTCCTTGTTTATAATTGGAGATTGTACCCTCCATACCTAATATATCTAATTTATTTAAAGTCATTTTAAGAAACCACCAGTGATTATTAGAATTACTTAATTGTTAGAAGAAATATTTAAAAAAATAAAAATTTTCGTAAATGTAGTTCTTTTTATCTTAGATTTTAAAAAAAGAAAACTTTTTGAGCAAAACCCAGTTAATATAATCCAATGAAAGTTGCGTTTAATAGTACAAAAATTACACCTAAGGATTATATAGGAAAACCCATGGCAGGGTATGCTCGCAAAGATCCCTGCTTAGGAAAACTAGATGATATTCATGCTCATGGTGTTTTAATAAACATAGATAGTGGTAATAATAAATATCACTTACTGATGATTTCGGTTGATATATTAAAATTACCACTTTCGATTGTGGAGTATATTAAAAAGAGATTGATTTCAAAATTTATACAATTAAAACCAGACGAAATATTTCTACATGCTACTCACACCCATTCCTCATTTGATCTTACAGGTGAGTTTTATTATCCAGGTGGAGCATTAGGATTCATAAAAGGGGTGATGTTTGCCGATAACAAAAACGACAAATTTATTGTGTGGATGGCTAATAGAATTGTGAGAATGGTTAGTAAATTATTCGAGGATTTAGAGCCATGCACATTAGCTTGGAAAAAAGAAGGTTTTAACCCTGATATAGTTCTTAATCGAAGATGGCCAACGAGGAAGGTTTTACCTGATTTAGGAATAATTGCTTTTAAAAAATTAGAAAACAGTAAATTAATCGGGATTATAATTAATTATTCTTGTCATCCAACCACACTCTCGTTTAAAAATAATAAACTATCTGCGGATTTCCCTGGGAGGGTGATTTCAAAAATTGATGATTTAACAAATGGAAGCATTAAAGCTATTTATTTTAACGGCCCATCCGGAGATTTAAATCCAATAACAACCTCAGGGACTAATATGGAGAGAATAGATAAAGAAAAGACATTATCCTATGACCAGTTAGGAACTTACAAACATACAAAAAAAATTGGTTATACAATTGGCGAAGAAGCCCTAAAATTTGCTAATTCTATTCCTGAAGAGGATTACTCTACATTTACAGAAGTTGATATATATACAAAGAGATTATTAATTCCCCAGAAAGATGCGAAATATTATTCAAAGATATTGTTTTCAAATAAAGTTAAGTGGTTAATAAAAAAATATTTTTTGTTTAAAATAGCCAAGTTTGATTATAAGTTTGTTAACTTTCCATTTTTTACGGTTGAGCACAAGAATTTAAAGAATTACGGAAAAACTGTAGTTCATTTCATTAAATTTACAGCAGATAATAGCAATACCTTCGGAATAATAACGATACCTGGCGAATTGTTTGAAGAAATTGGAAAAACTCTAATTTCTCATGCCCCAACTAAGATGGAAAACACATTAATTTTCCAAAATTCTCAAGATTGGATAGGTTATTTATTCCCATTAGAAATGTATATTAAAGAAGGCGGATATGAACCATTTATGTGTTTTAGTCCTCTGTGTGGTGCTTATATAGAAAATGCTGCGAAGAAATTTTTAAAGGAAATTAAAGATAAATCTTAAAAATAGATCAAAGATATCAATTCAATCTGAATTTTAAATTGATTTTCTTTGGTATGCTATTGATTCAAACAATAATCATTTTTAATTAACCTTTTATAAAAATAACATTTTAAGTCTATGACTATATAAATACAATTACTGATTTCTTAGGCTTTTTTTCTGTAATTTAAGTTTCAAAAAAAATGAGCCAAATCGATGGAAAATAAGAAATGTGTGTGGATTTTCTCATTTGAATATGCCGGTGTGGCAAAAGTTGGAGGGCTTGGAGAAGTACCAGCAAATCAGGCGAAATATTTATCTGAACAGTTCAAAATTACCGTATTTATGCCCTCACATGGAAAGGTTGAAGATTTAAAAAGCAAATATACTATGGAAAGATTACCCTTCACCTGTGTTGGAACTATTAACCCTACTCTGTTTGGAATAATGGAGGAAGAAACGAGTTATAATATCTCGTTTTATAAATTTAAAAAAGAAAATGTTGAAATCATTTTATTATCTGGCGATAATTCATTTACATCAAAATTCTTAGATGACAAGACGGTGTATAATCCTAATACCATAATGGGAAAAATTGCGTTATTTAGTCTAGGAATTCGTTGTTTAGTAAGCTATTTCATTGAAAGCAAAAGAAATAATTTACCTAAAATAGTACATTTACACGATTATCATGCGGTTTTGCCCTTCTTCGGGATGAAACAAGTTTTAGCAAGAAATGGGTTGGAAGTTGCGTCAATATTAACCATACATTTAATGACATGGCCTAGGTTCGAATATAATTTTTTCAGAATTTGTGCAATAGATGACACACCGATCAAAGTTTTGCTTAGTAGCGGATTTGAAATGTTAAACTTGGACCAAATTCTGCAAATATCTCAACTCGACGAAAATAAGTGGACAGAATTTGAAATGCCTGCCGTTGAAAAAATCGGAGCTATTATTTCGGATATAGTAACTACTGTAAGCGAATCGTATTTAAATTCCGATATCATACCAAATTGTGGAAAGGGATTAATTGAATTTAAAGCAGATTTTATTTGGGATGGTTGCGATTGGGATTATTATGAAATTTTTAATCAAGTTATTGAGACTCATGGGAATGAGATTCGTAATTTTATACAAATTAACGACAATACTGAAATTAATGAACAGAATATGAAGAGATTTCTATTGGAGTATAAAATCGGGCATCTCAGCCATAGTCCACTAATTAGTTCCCAAAACGTATTAAACACCATAAATGAAATCTCGAATGGAAACCCATTCATCAAAAACGGTAACATTAAAGCTTTTTTGGATTCGGGTCCATTAGTTTTAACAACTGGCCGAATTTCACCCCAAAAGGGATTTGATACCATTTTTGAAGCTGTTCCAGAAGTGTTGAAGGTCATACCTAACGCAAAATTTCTTTTTTTGATACTACCTACGGATTATAGTATAAATGAAATTAAAACATATTCACAATTCGTGAATCAATATCCTCAGAACATCAGAATCATTTTTGGTGTAGCTTCAGACATTTTTTACTTAGCACATTTATCTGCGGATGTTTTTGTATCTCCTTCCCGATGGGAACCTTTTGGTATAATGGCGCTAGAAGCGATGTCATGTAAAATTCCAATTATCGGCACAAAGGTAGGAGGTTTGCAAGAAACAATAATTGACATGAGAAACTTCTCAGAAATTGGTACGGGAATTTTAATTGAAAAAGATAATCCCTCTCAATTTGCAGAAGCTTTAATCTCTCTTTTATTGTTAGCAGAAATCTCAAAGAGGGTTAAAGAAAAGAATCAAATTTATGAAACTGAAAACTTTAAATTGGTAAATAAAATTCCTGATGAAATTCTTAAATCTTTAGTATTATTAGATCCAAATTATTTTATAAAAATTAGAGAAAACTGCTATAGAAGGGTAGAGAACAACTTTAGATGGAAAATAGTTTCTAAAAAATTAGCTCTTCTATACGAAAATCTCAATTCCTAAGCTTTAACTATTTTTTGAATAGAAAAAGTGTTTAATTATTAATAATTAATAATTTTTTTCTCTCTTCAATTCTTTATCCTTTAATAATAAGGATAAACTAATTAGATTTCCAGAAGTTATTTAGATTCTGGAAGAGAATTTTAGGTTTATCTGGAATAAGTTCTAATTCATTTCTTATCCACTCAGCAATCCACTTGGCTTTTTGTTTAAAGCGGGAATCCATAAAAATTATAACCCCCTTATCTTTTATCTTTCTTATTGGGCGCCCAGAAGCTTGATTTGCCCGTTGAATAGCGGGATAAAGATAAGCAAAATTCCATCCCTGTTTGTTAAAAACTTTATCGTAATATTCAATTTTTGCATTTACACGAGGAGTAGGTAAGTGATAAGGAAAACCAGCGATAATTACAGAATTCATATGATCACCAGGATAATCCTCTCCTTCTGAATTTCTTCCACCACATACTCCTAACAAAATTGCTCCATTACGAGGTTTAGAAGCCATTGATTTAAAATCGTTTATTAATTCAGCATTTTCAGAGGCAGAAAGACCAGGTTCCTCAATAAACAACTTCTTGTTGTAATTCATAGCGATAGATTCAATACCACTATTAGCTAAGGCATTTAGAATTTTGTACGATGCACAAAATATACCGATATTTGCTGGGGTGCTACTTATAACTTCTTCAATTTTAGAGAGCATCTTTTTAAACATTGGAGGATTTCGATTTTCTCTACGAGTATCCACACCTTCAGTTATAATAGCTTTAATATTTTTTTTTTGAAATGGAGATTCGGCGATTATGCCCTTGTAACTTTTTCCACTTTGTTGTAAACTCATTAAATTATTATATACATATGGATTTACGGTTCCTGAAAGATGCAAGCTCGTATAACATTCTTTCAAAATAGGAATAACGATTTCTCTAGGATCTAATGCAACTATTTCTATAGAGATTGTAGATTTCCCTTTAACCTCCTTTATATTATAACAGAAGAAATAGTTTTCCAGTAGATAACACTTTATCCATTTTATCCAAAATTCTGCCAAAGATCCTAAATAATCTCTTGAAATTTCTCCATTAGCTAATTTCTCTTCATGAACTGAAGCACTAAAATCTAGTAAATCATTAATGAAATTTTTAAACTCATTTAAATTAACAATGCGCAAGATAGA
Organism: Candidatus Nanopelagicaceae bacterium; assembly: GCA_035530895.1. Lineage (GTDB taxonomy): Archaea > Asgardarchaeota > Lokiarchaeia > Sigyniarchaeales > SOKP01 > SOKP01. The sequence goes on along the minus strand of DATKTW010000152.1, from coordinate 25,029 downwards.
ATACATTTGAGCTAAGAATTTTTCTGCATTTATTTCTTTTTCAAAAACATTAAGATTTTTCTTCTTTTTATCTAAGTGACTTATAAGAGCCTTCACGAATGTTTGCATAATAGTTGGTGAACGATATATCTCAAGATCTTTTAAACATATTCTAAGCGAATACGGAGTTATCCTATCGGAGTTAACTTCAGTTGCTATATCAATAACATTATGGCATTCGTCGAGAACTAAAATGCAACTAGTTAATTCTTTATCTATAAATTGCATAAAATTTTGCCGGATAGATGGGTTGAATAACCATTGATAATTACATATTATCAGTTTCATATCTTTTAAGAGAAATTTGCTCAAAAAATAAGGACACAATTTTTGATCGCTACAAAATTTTATTAAATCTTCAGCATCTACGGGGACATTGAAAATTTCAGGAGCGATATTAATTAAATTATCGTATTGATCTCTCTTCTTAATTAGGTTGAGAAAAAATTTACAGCTCCTATTTTTTCTTAAATCTGAGCACACAGCCATTGATTCTCGGGGATTAAGTTTTAAAGACAAGAGTACTTCATTAAGGCACATTTCGTTCCTTCCCCGAATAGAAAGTCCGTTAACCTTAATATTGATTTCATTATTTCTCAAATGATTAGAAATTTTTGTAAGTTCCTTGATAATCCGAGTGTTTTGGGAGTGGGTGCGACATAAATATATTATCTTTAAATTCTTTTTAATTGCTAAAGGTAACATGGCGCTTAAAGCGATAATGGTCTTACCTGTTCCGTTCGGTGCTGCAAGTAAAGAATTTTTTTTTTCCTGCGAAGCTTTTTCGATTTGCTTTATGATACTCTCTTGCTCTCTTCTAAAATGCTCATAGGGAAAAAAGGTTAGGTAACTGGTTTTTTGAGGATTTGAATTACTCGTATCTTTATCTGATTTTTTTTTATACTCCGCATTAGAGTTGTTATCATCAAAACTTGCATGATCAATTTCGCGCAATAAGTCGTTGTCATTGTTTACTACTAATCTACCCTTTTTCAGAATATAAGAAAGAGAACAACCTTTACAATAAAGTCGATTATTACTAGGAAATAGTACTTTTTCGCAGTTTGGGCAAAATTTCATAATAAAATTAGTTGGTTATCTTATAATCTTAATATAAATTCAGAGTTAATATTTGTAAAGACCATATAAGTTTATTTATTAATGCTTAATTTTATAAAAAAATGAGCGAAAAGAATAATAAGCAAGAGTTTTTGCTTTTAAGAGAATTACTCAATGAGTCTTTACTCCGTGATTTGATTATTTTTGTTATATTTTACCTCTTTATTTTGGCTCAATCTTGGAAAAACATCTTTTTATTGCTTTTTCCGGTAATTACTTACACTTTTTCTCTATTTTTTCGATTAATTAATGCTAATAAATGGAGATTATCAATTTATGATAACACGATCACATACAATCCTCTTGGATTAGAAAAAAAACATGCTAATAGATTGATTTTTACTGCGGTATTACAATTAATATTACTTTTTTGGATTGGTGGGGAATCATATTATCATCCCCAACTCATTCAGACTTATGATTTTTTTTTTAATATTATATTTAATTTCATTTACACATTTGGGTTTTATTGGATCTTAATTGACATTTGGAAATATTCCAAAATAACCATTAAAACCAGAGATAATGTTGAAGAAAACTCGGGAATACCAGTAAATCATCTAAATCTTAAATATTTTAAGCTAATTTACCTAATAAACCTAGGTACGTTTATCTTTTTAAATATTTTAAACCTGGGTATAGTAATTCTGACTGAAATTAATGGACTTCTTGGAATTATGTATATACTTCCAGGGACTGGAATCGAAAGTTCATTGCCATTGAAAATCTCAGTAAGTTCATTCTTAATTATAGTAATTTCTCCACTGATAGCCATCCTACTTTTTTACCTTATTTATAAAAATATATCTTGCATAAACCCCTCTGAATTAATAGAAAAGCTCCAATTATTGCCAGATAGCAAGAAAAACAATGTTATTGAAACATTAAAAAATATAAATCACAAATACTCTAGAGATTTCAGTAGTGAATAAATTATTGAATAAAAGTTTAAAAAAAAAAAATATATTATTATTACAATCTATCACTAACAACTTTTAGCAAATTTCTCAAAAATGTCGCAACAATCTGATCTAAAACGCCAGTTTTTATTTAAAATCGTTGTAGTAGGTGATGGTGGTGTTGGAAAGAGTACTATGATACAACGGTTAATTACCGGTCATTTCGTGCCAATGAAGATTACAATTGGAACTGATTTGCTGACATGGAGCACAACGAGAGGTGATACTGGAATTAAGCTTCAAATTTGGGATTTTGCTGGCGAAAAAAGATTCAGATTCTTCCTGCCAAACTATTCTAGAGGAGCTCAAGGTTGTTTACTCTGCTATGATATTTCGAGATATACTAGCTTTCAGAACCTTCAAGAATGGTATGATATCGTAAAAGAGAATACGAATGATACGATTTTCTTCATGGTTGGAGGAAAAGCCGACCTTTCAGACTCAAGAAGGACTGTTCAAAAAGATGACGCAGAAGAATTCAAACAGGAACATAATATACCTTTTCTGATAGAAACGAGTTCGAAAACCGGAGAAAATAATGTTAACGTTTTTGAAACTTTAGTAGAAGCAATGTTAAAAAAAAGAGAGTTAATTTAAAGATTTTCCTAAGATAAATATTATTCTTAAAAAAAAGGAAAATAAAATGTTCGAAGTATTAATTATCCTCGAAATCTTCTTTCTAATGTTTTTCCATGTAAGATAAAAGCTAAGAAAAGAAAACCAAAACTAAAAGCTAATAAGATTCCAATATCAAACAATACTCCGAATGTTCCAAAGGCACTAACTTCTCCGAGACCTATATTAACAATGTCAACGAGATATGTTAATGGAGAAATGAATGCAATTGGCGTTAAATTGATTGGCATGAATATGGGGCTTATAAAAATCAGGGGAAATTTAATAAGGATGGTGAAAACCATTGTATTTCCGGGTGTATCCGTAGAAGGAACTGAAAGGATAAGACTAAAACAAGCAAATGCTAAACATGCGACTATCATTCCTATAATGATAATTATGAGATTTATTGAAAGTTGTGTTGATAAGAATATTAGCCCAAAAATTAAAGGAATTGAAGAAAAAATCATTCCATAAATGAAAGTGCTCCAAACACTCCCTAATAAAATTGTTTTTATTGAAATTGGACAAGTTATTAATCTTTCAAATGTTTTTCTCATCGTTTCCCAAGGAAATACAATAGGAGCAATTGAAGTTGATGTTAAAAAAGCTGTCATCGCCATTAATCCCGAAATCAGATAAATTGCCTGTACGTTCCTACCTACGGTCAAAGCAATAAAAAGGATTATTGGAAAAATTATCCCTTGAATCAAAACTGGTGGTTTATTGTAATATATTTTTAGATCTTTCTTAGTAATAACAAAAGATCTTTTTATCTGGATTAAAAAAGTTCTAAATTTATTTTCTTTTAATTCTAAGATGCTTTCATTCATTTTTAATCCCTCTTTCAATAATTTTTAAAAATGCGTCCTCTAATTTTGGTTGGTGTGTACTAAGATGCTTTATCTTTATATCGCGAGATTTTATATAATCAGTTATTTCACAGATAGAATCATGTATATTTTCAACAATAATATGTAAGCCCTCTTGAATTTCTTGAACCTCTCTAATAGACTGGAGATTTTTTATTTCTTGTGGTTTCACACCATCTATAAAATATAGATCTATTGCTTGATAATCCTGTGTTAGCTTTCTAAGATTTATAGGCGTATCTAAACTAATAATCTTCCCATGGTTAATAATTGCAATTCTATCGCAGAGTTCATTAGCAACTTCCATGTCATGAGTCGTTAAAAATATTGTCACACCCTGATCATTGTATTCTCTTATTAATTGCTTTATAATTTTAGCAGATTGGACATCGAGTCCAGAAGTTGGCTCATCAAGAAATAGAATTTCTGGATTACTCATAAGTGCCATGCATAACAATAATCGTTGGTTCATTCCCTTAGAATATTTTTTCGCTTTGAGATTGCGTTTCTCATATAAATCAAATTTTTTAAGTAAATCTTCAGCTTTTTTAATTCGTTCCTTTTTAGAAACACCATAAATCTCCCCAACAAACATTAAATTTTGCCAACCAGAAAAAGATACATATACGTTAGCCATTTCTGGAACATTTCCTATGACTTGTTTAACTGCAATTTGATTTTGCCACGCATCTAATCCAAAAATCTTAATATTACCTGTAGTAGGTTTTAATACTCCTGTCATCATACGAATAGTCGTTGTTTTTCCAGCACCATTAGGACCTAAAAATCCAAATATTTCACCTTTCTCTACTTCAAATGTAATATCATCAACTGCTTTAATTATTGTCTCTTGTTGATTCTTTTCTCTTTTTCGGTTTTTTATTCCGTGATTAACCGAGCCAAAATGTTTAGATAAATTCTTTACTACTATTGCTTCCATATAAATACACCTTATAAAAAAAAATTTGTTTGAATTTACTACTTTTTATCATCCATTTCTATGTGCTTTAAAATCTCTGAAAGCGGCTGATCACCGTGACATTTGATAACCTGGTTTAATGTGCAACCTTCTGGATGATTTTCTTTTATATTCATGTGAGAACACTCACATCCTTCTTTTTTTGACTTCATTTTTAACACTTAAATTATAAAATTAAGTTATATAATTAAATTTTAGATTTAAGTTATAAATTTAAACTCCATATTTAAATATTTTCCATTAATATTTATATTATATAAAATGGGGAAGAAAATATGAAAGAAATTGATCTGTCAGATATAGGAGATTATGTTAAGGTCCTACATTGTGGAATAAGATGGAAAATAATTGAATATTTAAGAGATGAACCAAAATCTTCTGACGAAATTTTTAATCATCTTGTTGAATTAAGAGAAAATGGATCAGGGGACATGAATAATTGTAAAGGAAAATGTAATAATGTTATTAAAAAGGAACTAAAAAAGCCTACTTTTTATTACCATCTGAGAGAATTAGAATCTGTAGGGATAATAAAACTAGATAAGTATAAACCTAGCGAGGAAAAAAGAGCACCAGAAAAGGTGTGGAAATTAAATATGGAGAAATTGACAATAAATTTTAAATAAAATTCTTCAATTTTTACTTAATTAAAGCTATAATTAGGTAAGATAAATGGAACGAAAAATTATTTTTATCCGATTCACATATTGGTATGGTGCTATTCTTGATCTATTGGTTTTCCTTGATATGATTATTTCTATAATATTTGAATTTTCAGTTACAATGACGAATATAAGCACAGATGTCTCATATAAATATCAAACGGGAACGGGAGCTTTTTTAATGTTAGGATGGACAATTCTACTTATATGGGCTGATCGTAATCCAATCGAGCGTAAAGATGTTCTACTTTTGACAGCAATACCAGTTGTAGTAGGAATAATGGTTATAAATATATTATATACCTATTTCTGGTTTCTTTCTGTCATTACATTGATATTTTTTATAATAGCTTATTTATTGGCAAGATCTGTGGATATGAGCTAAATATAAAATAACTAATTAAAAAAACTTATACAAATAATTTTAAGATTAATGTTAAAAAAAAGAGAATAAATATAATAATTAGTTTAAAAATCTTATTCTAGTAAATCCTTAAATTCGTCAATATTAAGTTTAAGATATTTAGCAGTAAGTAAATCCTTTCCAATTAGGTTAATGAAGTTTTTCTTTCTCTTTTTATTCAGGAACTTTTTCATTTCGCTGAGATCGGGTTGTTTATTTGTAACTTCGATCAATTTTTCTTTTATAGCGTGATCTACGACTTTTTGACCTACCTCTGTTCGGATTATTAAGAAGGCCTCACCAGAACCTTTTGGAGCCCCCCATGGACTATATGAAATGTCTGAAAATTCACCCGAGAAATCAGTACAATATTTACAACCAGTCATCCCACCAGATGAACAAGCAAAGGCTATTTTTAATGAAGTCCGCTCTGCTCCTGTGTTGAAGTCGCTTGTAAGTATCTTGGCCAACCCTTGAAGGTGGCATGGATTTCCGAGAATGCCAATATCCCGTTTCTTGTCTAAGTAAGCTTGTCCAATTCCCGTAATCAAAGGACCAGCATTATCCATTGTTTTTTCAGGAATGTAATTTTTTGCCGTTATGGCGTCATCAACGACTACAGGAAACGCTACTGGAGGTTTCGTGCTTTTAGGTTCGGACAAAACGAAATGTTTTGTTACTCCAGACTTAAAGGCAGCCAAAACTAAATTATATAGGATTTTGTCTTTATTTTTAGATTTTACTTGGATAATGTCTTTATAGACTCCTAGTCCTAAATCAACGCGCGTTTGGCCGAACATTTTTTTTTCGATTTCTGAAATGGGAAGAAAACTACGTGGACAGGCATTATAACATAGGCCCACTGTCTCAGCACACTCATCGACAACATAAGCTATCCCAGTTTCTTTATTAAAATCCATGTGTGGACAGAATGCGTTACAGCTTCCGCAATGGATGCATAGTCCTCCATAAATAACTTCATTTTCAAGATCTTGACTTGATTTTTCAATCTTCATCAATAATTTCACTTATACGATTAGAATTCTATTAGTTATTCATTTATTATTGAGTAATAAAATAAATCATGGCATATAAACCTTAAACGAAATTTCACACTCTCAATTTAATGAGGATTCAAGAATAATACATTAAGATTTGCAATGCTTCATATAAAAATGATATATTTAATCTATTGAATCTCAAAGTTTGACGAGAAAATACTTCATTTTTAAAAATTATTCTCAACACAAAGACATATATATCTAAGTTTCTTAATATCTTCTGGTTAAACTTTTCTATGCGAAAATCAAGGTAATATTGATGAATTCTGATCTGGCAGATTATTTAGAATATTTATGTAGTGAGAATGATGATATAAACGGTCTCATCGTTGTGAGTAATGAAGGATTACCGATCGCTCTCGCTTCATCTGTTTCCGAATTTAGTGATCAAACTCTTGTATCCGGAATGTGTATTGCTCTAAAATATATAGGTAGAGAACTTATTAGTGAAATAACGGATAGCACTCTAAAACATATTTTGGTTGATTGTACTAATGGAGTAATTTTGATATTACCGCTTAATCAGGATGGCATCTTAGTAGCATTGTGTAAAAATGATACAGCTTTAAGTGAGCTCAACATTCCTTCTATCCAGAGGTATTTTTCGGTCAACCCACCAAAATCATTTAGTAACACTGTAGATTAGCCTTTAAAAGTCTATAAGATTTAACACATTTATTTAAATTATACACATACTTTTACCAGTTAAAACACTTTATCGATCTATCTATTTGGTTTTCTATGCCTAATCATCCTTCTTTACCTCTTAATATAACGTTCCACTTAACCGAGAATTGCAATCTAAGGTGTAAAATGTGCTATTACTGGGGAGAAACTGGTACGTATTCAACTTCTAAAAAAAAACCCAAGTATTTAGATTTTGAAATCGCTAAGAATCTGATTAGGGAACTTGCGATTGTTAAACCAATTTATTCACTTTTTGGTGGAGAACCGCTACTATATCCTTATTTTGAAGAGTTAATAGATGAGATTAAAAAGAATAATTCCTTTGTAGATACTCCAACAAATGGAACATTTTTGTCCGATAATGCAGAAATGTTGGTAAAAAAAGAATTTGACTTAGTAAGGGTTTCTCTTGACGGTCCTCGAGGTATTAACGATAAGCAAAGGGGTGTTGGAAGTTATGATAAAGCAATAAAAGGAATAAATGATCTTTTTGAGGTGAAAGAGAAGAATAAGGCAAAAAAACCTTTTATTGATATAATTTACACAATAACTCCTGAAAACTTTCTAACAGTCGAGGAATTTTTCATACAGGATCTTGATATTTTAAAATTAGACCATATTACAATACAAATGCAGAACTATCTTACAAAGCAGATGGGAGAAGATTACGCAGAATTTCTCTGTTCAGAATTCGGAATTCAAAGTGATACCTATTGGAAGGGTATGGTCCGGTTACCTTCTGAATTCAGTGAAATAGATAGAACTGAGTTATCTAGACAAGTAAACAAAGTGCGAACTTATTATTCGAGTCAAAATAAGAATGTGATGCTTCTACCACCTACTTTTTCTTCACAGAATTTAGAAGCGTATTTAACCTCGAAATGGGATCAGATGACTGATGTGTATGAGAAGTGCATTATTCCTTGGGTTTCAGTTGATATTGTTGCTAATGGTGATGTTGCACCTTGTCATATATTCTATGATTTAGTGCTTGGGAATCTTTATGAGAATAGCATTGCCGACATTTGGAATGGAGAGAAATATAAGAGGTTTAGAGATTATATGGAATCAAAAAAATTCATGTCAATATGTCCAGGGTGCTGTATATTATATTTAACTGGTAAAAAATTTAGAAAACGAACGAAATCTAATATATAACTTCGTATAGCTTAGCATTCCTCTTTATCATCTACTAAGAATCGAGAACAAGTCTCAACTAATTTTTTAATGATGTGATTACGGTCTTTCCACATAATCCACGTACTTCCTGATTTTTCGAAGTAAAATCCATCGTAATCGTCCTTTATTTTAGATAACGTTTTTTTCACAAAGCTCCAAGAAAATCCAGTTTGCTCAACAACTTCTGCAATTGCGATGGGATGATTGACTGTAAGGTTATTGTTAAAAAAATCTATTATTTTTTCAAATCCCGTTTTAGGGAGTAAGTTTTCTTCCTTCAAGGTAAAATAAATCCATTTCTACAGTTCAGATTATATAGTATATAATTTATGTAAAGTTTTAAAATATTTAATATTCGTTTCTATCTTTTATTATTATTGCCAGGTAACCTCATCTAAATATAAAAATTGCGCAACCGGTATCTAAAAAGGGCAATTAAAACTCTTTAATTTTTAAAGTTTAGAAATTCTCCGGATTTCATCATGTCGCACGGTTTAAAATAATTTATTTGAGTGGTCTCTGCGAGCTCGATTAACATCTGGGACCATTTTTCATAATTCTTTTTACCCGCTCCAAATGGTCCTGGCATATCCATTCCTGCTAACATTGTATCATCAATTACTTTATACCCACTAACAATTTCCTCCTCTAATAACTTACATCCTTCGTTTAATTGAATTGCGTAATATTGTTCTGGGTTGAATAATCCTGCTTTTTCATTAGTTTTAATATTAGGTTTTCCTTCAGCCCACTCGTAAATACCTTTCCCCGTTTTTCTTCCCAGATTACCTTCTTTGAGAAGGTTTGTAAGAGTTTTACCGGGAGCAAATTCAGGCGATATTTCTTTAACAAAATAATTCATTACATCGCAAACAACATCTAAACCTAAATAATCCCATTTAGCTAAGGGGCCCAATTCAGGGGGAGATACAAAATCGTTGTCGATCTTCTCGTAGGGAATCCCTTTATCAGTAGCTATATCTAAAATCCAATTAAATAAGAGGCTTGTCGCAATAGTTAAGCGATTTACGATAAATCCTGGACTTTCTTTTTCTATTTTTGCAATATATCTTTTGCCTTTGAGTGCCGGCAGCTTTTGACCGACTGCTACCCCTATGTCAAATGCTTCTTGTGATGTTTTCTCCCCTTTTATTAATTCAATTAACCTAAGTAAAGGAATTGGGGTAAAAAAATGCATACCAATTACTTGTTCAGGTCTGTTTGATGCTTCGGCTATTTTAGAAATACTCATCGTTGAGGTATTTGTTGCTAGTACAGCATGTTCTAGTGCATATTCCCCTAGTTCTTTAAATAAATCTTGCTTCAATTCCATTACTTCAGGTATTGCTTCTACAACAAAATCAGCTTCTTTGATTGAAGTTATTAGATTTTTCGTAGTAATGAGTTTTTTAATTAAAGAATCGGTTGTTAAACCTTGACCCAATTTTCCTTTTGATTCGATTTTCTCAAGACCAGTTGTAATGTATTTTTTCGCAGTGATTAAAGCATTTTCATTAATATCGTTCAAAATAACCTTTTCAAATAAGTTTGACATTAGAGCGACTTGTGCTATTTCCCTTCCCATTGTTCCCGCCCCAACTACAACAAATGTTTTAAAACGACTTAAATCTACCATTTTAATATTTAACCTCAAGAATTTCTGCTAATAAAATAAATATGGAGAATAACTCATTATAATAAAAAATCAAAAATCATATAAAAAAGATTGTTACTATTAATTGGGATAATAAAAAAGCGCCAATTCCTAAAAATATGGAAATCGGAAGTCCTGGCAAAATCTTATTTTTTTTCAATCTCGATATAGTAATTCCTGTTCCAATTACGATTGCTACGGCAGTCAAAGCCGTAATAATAATATTATTCGTGAATAAAAGTACACTGGAAGTAAGTAAAGCATAAAAAACTAGATCTCCAATTCCAATCTCTAATTTGGATGTATCGTAAACAGCATTACCACTTTCAATTTTCTCTTCTATTTCTGCTTTTGTCATCTCGTCTTCATTATCATTCTCTGATAGTATCTCTATCATTTCCTTAATTGGTCCTTTTTTATAAAGGACAGCAAAAATATCCCAGAAAGATATACCAACCAAAATGGCGAGAGTACTCCAAAAAGGTAAAACAATACTCATAGAAGCGCTAATCAAAAGACTGATATATAGGACGATAAAATTTTTAGTTTTTATTGATTTTGAAGTGAAGTATTTATAGATAAGAAAGAAAACAGAAATTGCTGTTACCATTGGTAGATAAAAATTCGTAAAGAGAAAGTACAGTTTAAGGACAAACGTAGTCTCAGGAAATTGGATGAAAATTAAATAAATAATTATATCTAAGAACATAATGGTAATGAAAAAACCAACAAAGCCGAAAGTTAGTCCAAAAAGGTATTTCAATACACCTATCCCCAACTTTTTGATAAAAAAAACTATTATAAATCCAGATACAACCGCAATTACCGTAAAAATCACACCATTCAATATAACAGCTAACGCCCCCAATTCTTCTTCAGGAAAGTAACTTTCTTCTACTTGAACTCCCGCAACAAAGAAGGCGAGATACGCCAGTATTGAAGCTAGGATTATTACGACCACAATAGGAATTGGGTAAAATTTGAACTTTATTCTATATGTTGGTAAAAAATGTGGAACAAGATCCTTTTCGATAATTTCTTTTTGTTCGTTTTCAATTTCTGAATAAGAACGCGTATCTTCTTGGTTATCCTTTCGTAAATTTACTGAATTTGGGTTATTAGACATTATTTTAAAGACTAAGTTTTTTGAAATACTAATTTAAATTAATAAAATAATTAATAATTTAAATATATAATAATAAAGAATTATAAAGCTTGATAATCGTACTGTAAAATAATGAAATTATGTCAAAATATCAAAATAATAAATATTTTTTCATTAATCAAGAAATTCCATTACCTTCAACTCAATATCCCTCTAGAAAACACATTTATCCTAGCTATTTGGGAATAGTTTTTATCGGAAAGATTTCAACATCCATTTTAACGAAATTAGATTTTTATATTAATGAAATATTCAAATCATTTTTTTATGATATTCTTTTTATTGGAGAATTGGAAATTCCCTCTATTTTGTATGAAAGTGGGATTAAAAAAGAGCATAATTTGTTAAACCAAGCTTTTAAAAAGGTAATCCTCCAACCAACTAACAAATTATACTATATTATTAAGAATCTGATGAGAAGCCACAATTTTAATGTAGGTTTAGGACTTACGGACCTACCTATTTATTCAAGTAACGACGAGAACTTATTATTCCTATTTGGAGAATCTAATATTAGTCACAGGTGTGCTATAGTATCTACTCATAATTTGAATCCTCAATTTAATAAAGAATCAGGATATAACTTAAAAGTTGGAAATAGGATAATTAAAGAGGTAATTCACGAAATTGGACATATTATCATTGGCTTCGAACACTGTCTTACCGCAGATTGTGTTATGCGATTTTCAAAAAATATAGAAGAGATCGATAATAAATTGATAAACCTCTGTGAAAAATGTCAATCTAGATTAAACGAAGTTAGATTAAAGAATAATTTTTAAAAAGTAGCATTAGGTAATTGGTGGATAAACTCTTTTACTAATTCAACACGGACTTTCCTATCTTCTCTATTGTACCGTAAAGGATAAAGTTGATCAATTGTGAATTTGTAAAGTTTGATCCATGTTTTTGCGATCTCGTCAACTCTATAATTTTGAGCAATTTCTTGAGCGTTTTTTCCAAATTCAGCCCTAAGATCATCGTTTTTTAACAATTCAACAACATAATCTTTAAATTGATCAAGATTGTCAGCCAGATAACCAGTTTTACCGTGTCGAATTATATTGCTGATTCCACATGCATTAGCTCCTACATTTGGGGTTCCTTGAGCCATTGCTTCAAGCAATACAAGTCCTTCAGCTTCAACCCACGACCACAAACAAGTTAAATCCGCAGTATTGTATAGTTTTAATAAATCGGGAAAAGGAACTCTTCCAGCATAAGATACGAAATCTCTGTACTGTTTCTTTTTAATTATTCTTTTTACTTGGTCTTTTGAGGGTCCAGCACTCCCAACTAGCAAAAGATGAGCGTCAGGGACTTCATCATGGACTCTTTTAAAGGTTTTAATAATTTCTAAGGGATGTTTTTCAGGAGATAATCGTGATGCGTATAAAAGAACTTTCTTTCCTTCTAAACCATATTTCTCGCGAATTCCATTTTCTTTTAAATTTGTATAATACAAGTCTCGAATTCCGTTAGTCATACAAACTATCGGTTCCTTAAACCTATAATCTCGTAGTAAATCTTTTTTGGATTTTGTAGCGACATGAACAAAATCATACTTATCCACAATATGTCGTTCATATCTCCAGATCAGGTCGCCTTTTGTTAATAACTTACCAATTACGGGAACATATTGAGCAGTATAGTATTGCATGGGGCTATTGTGAGTCCCTATCATTGGAATACCTAGATACTTAGCCCAATTTATAGCCATTGATCCTACAGTTGCATGTGTATGAATATGGGCTATATCTAAATAATCATGTTGACAGAAAAAGATTTTATGGATAGGAGCACTTAGAACAAAGCCGGTATTATTGCCAATAATAGCTCCTCCAAGTTCGTGAAAATGTAATGTTTTCGGTATTTTGTAACCATTTTGAATTCTTGGTGCAAAAACATGAACATTGTGTCCAAGATTAGCAATTGCTTCAGATAGAAATCTTACTGCGTGAGCGGTCCCGTTGATTTGGCTATACATTGTGCTGAAAAATCCGACATCTAGAACATGTTTAGCCACTACGGTAGACCCCTAAAAAATATTATTAATACTATTATATATATATAAACATTTATCTAGGTTTTTAAACTGTTTCTTTTATTAAAAATTTCACAGTTTCTTAATAAATTCGTTAAATCCGTTAGTTTTATATGTGAGATTTTTTAATTGAAATTATTTTTTTAAATATTATAGTAATATCCAGAGGAAATATTGATAATCGGTAAATTTTAATCATAATTAATTTCGATATTAAATTTGTTTAATTAGGTGAGTAAAAACTTTGCAGAAATATCATATGCAAAAAAAGGAAAGGGAAATTTTAGATAAAGGTCTCTTATTGGAAATTATGAGAAATGGTAAGTTTACAACAATTTCTTTGTGTAGAAACAACGAACCCTATATAGTAACGCTTAGTTATGGTTTTGACGAGAGAGATAATTGCTTGTACTTTCATAGCGCTCAAAAGGGATTAAAATTAGAGTATTTAAAGGAAAATCAAAAAGTATGTGGCACAATACTAGAAGATTTAGGCTATGTTAAAAATGATTGCTCTCATAAATACCGCTCCATTGTTTTTTGGGGAGACATGATTATTGTAGAAAACTTGGATGAAAAAAAGCATGCGTTTGATATATTGTTAAACCATTTAGAAGATAATCCAAGTAAAGTAAAGAAAAGGTTCTTTAAAAGTGAAGAATCCTATAAAAACACTTGCTTACTAAAATTAGATATCAATTTAATTACAGGAAAGGCTTCTGAATCGTAGTATTAAAAAAAAAGTAAGAAATCTTTCTAAAATCAAAAAATTTTTTTTGTTTGTTTGATAATTATAAATATGGATGCTTTAGAAGAAAAAAGAATTGTTGAAGATATTCTAGAAAACAGAAGATTACCATATTCGATCGAATTATTAGAAGTTGACGATAATAAATATACGGTTCGTAATAATTTTGGCTCAACAGTTGTGTATTTCAAAAAAGATGATAACTATTATTTAGAAGAGGAATTAGATTAATACCTTGTATGATTTAATACCATTTTTTAATGGCCCTTTTCTATATGAGCTGATTTTTCCTATTTATATTTAGAGTAGTATAATTTCGTCCTAAGTCTTAAGAAGCGGTTAATATAATAGTAAATTAAGTGTCTTTATTAATTTTAATAGAGAGAAATTAAGTAATTAATAGAGATAAAAGACCATCTTAAAGACGATTATAATTACATATACATAAAATTATAAGATTGCTATTTTTTTACTTTAACAGAGATAGAATAAATTACTCATTATTCGTTGGTTGCGTTTATGGGAAAAAAAAAACTTAAATCTAAAGGATCTGAAGAGAAGTCAACTGAACAATTCCGCGCGGTTATTGACAATATAACTACTCTTTCTATGTATAACGAGAAAAGGAGATCAGTCTGTATCGTTCGGAAGAATTTAGCGAAAGACTATGATATTGAAGTAGATGCATCTGAAGCACCAATACTAAACAAAATTTCGGAGAATCCCCAACCATTTGAAAGTTCTATGGCTAATCTTAACATATTGGAAGAAGAAGTATTTCCACTAATTGATGCGTTTAAAACTGTTTTTGGAGAAGAGAAAGAGTTAAAGCTTAGTTCCATTAAATTGGCAGTAGGGGGAAGTAATACTGATTATGTTTCAATCAGAGAAAACGATTTAATAAAATACGATGTTAAACCAACTTTAACCGGTTTGAAAAATTTTATCATAGAAAATAATGACAGTATCTTAGGCTTTTTAGATAGTGAATATGTGAGTGAAGAAGGAAATGTAATTTACTTAAAGTGTGAAAAGAGAGACGTGTCCGACGACATTTATTCAATTAAAATTAAAATTCTCGCGTCTATGCAACAACGAGGTTATTTCCTCCAACAAGAACATAAATATTACGGTTTGCAGTTATTTATAATAATAGAATCAAGAAAACCCAACAGCAATAAATTACTTGAATTTTTAAAAGAGCTCGGAATCGATTGGGAATTGATTTTTTTTAGAAGAAGACTAGCAATTCATGATTGGACTGAAATCGAGTGTCAAGCAAACCCAGATAATTTAAAAAGTTATTTAAGAGTTAAATATGATACTCTAAATTATTTTGACATCAACAACATGTTAAGATTAATAGTGCATAATGAACTACCTTTTAATGTTGCAGATAAAATGGGATCTTTATTATATAAAATGAAATCGGAGAGGTCATTTCAGCTAAAAGAAAAGGAAAATTATGATGGAACGAATTACGAGGAATCTTTTCAAAACAGAAATACTATTCGTCGAGCAAATTATGAGGATCAAGTGCAATCAGTAGATGAATATTCATTAACATTAAAAAAAGCGGAAATTGCTGCTGCTGCAAAAATTGCGTGCGCATATTTGGGAGTCCCTCAACAAATAGAATTTGATAAAGATATCTCTGATGCAGAGATATTAAAATATCAAGATGAATTAACTAATTTTTAAATTTTAGTTTGACTACAAATAATTTTAAAAGAAATTAATAGAAAGTTTGACAAAACAACTTCTATTTTAATTTATATGACTCCTTTAATAATTTATGGTTAATTTCACCAACAGTAGCACTCTTTCCAGTTTTTATATTTGTTACCGTGTAAGTTGCCGGAGCAAATAAACCAGGATCAATCGCGTAGAAATCGTAATTAGCTGCTTTAAATGTCTCTAAAAATGGTCTTCCATAGCTATTTGAGGTATTAGCAGGAGCTTTTTTCAATAACTCGAATAACTCGTCTTGTTCGTCTTTTTCAACTTCTATAGTATAATATGTCATACCCGCAGCTATGATGGAATCATTAGTTCGTCCCATGGCTCCAAGATCGTCTTTAGCAATTGGGGCAATCGTTGTTGTTCCAAATCCATCCTTAATGACACCAAGAGGAAATTTTATTTCGTGTAATTTATGCATTCCCGTTTCGACAATTCTCGCAGCTACTTGTATAGAACCGGTTAAACATGCTGTTGGTGCACAAAGTGCATATGTTTTATCAGGTCCAACTCTGCACTTTTCGGCTACCAAAGCCATTACTTCTTCAGTTGGTAGTTTTGGAGTTTCAAAGAAGATGATAGCACAATCAGATTTATCATCATAGTCAATTTCATCAAATAATTTCTCGATTTTACTTTTTGCTCGAGCTGGTCCTGATCCCAAAGACTCAAAAACTTTTTTTTTTTTAACTTCTCCGTCCTTTTCAACTTCTTTTATTAATTTTACATTCCATCCAGCTAATTGTGACGCCATACAAGATATTATAGGTTGTGATGTATGAACATTAACACTCGGGATAAAAT
The DNA here is from genome assembly GCA_035530895.1 of Candidatus Nanopelagicaceae bacterium. GTDB lineage: Archaea > Asgardarchaeota > Lokiarchaeia > Sigyniarchaeales > SOKP01 > SOKP01. The sequence continues at coordinate 8,299 of DATKTW010000152.1, read as the reverse complement.
GTTCGTCTAATTTATAAGATGCGAAATCGACCGTTCCTAATCCACCCATACAAATTTCTCCAACCAGTTTTCCTCCATTCCAAGATGCATTTGTCATATCTATGACGGTTGCTCCATTATCATATTGAATTATTTCTGTTTTATAATAGTCTTTATTCTCTATTATTCGATTAACAAGTATTAAAGCTAACTCGTTTATTTTAATATGGTGTGTCATATTTTTCACTTAATTTTTTTTTTAATTGAGTATTTATTATTAAAATCTTATTTTAATATATTAAATTAAGTTTATTTTAAAATTTTATAAAAAATGAATAAAATAACAAAAAATTTTGAGTTATTAAATTCCGATCTTAAAAAGACTAAAAATTGGTTTATAGACCATCTACAAAAATCAGAATCAACCGTACATATCTATACCCATCTTGATGCAGATGGACTATCGGCTGGTGCAATTCTCGGGAAAGCTTTATACAGAGAAAAGATTCCATTTCAAATAACCGTTTTAAGGCAGTTGGAAAGAGAAGAGATAATAAAAATTGCAGAAAATTCTAAAGATAGTAAGAAATTCTTAATCTTTGCTGATTTTGGAAGCGGTCAGTATTTAGAACTCACTGAAAAACTGAATAGTTTCAATAACAATATTTCTTTTATTATATTAGATCATCATTTACCTCAAAATGTCTCGGATAAAAACGATGGTAAAATTAAAGAGATTTACTCTAATTCAAGACCTTGGCATATCAACTCTTATTTTTACGAATTTGATGGTAGTAGTGAAATTTCTGGGGCGGGGCTTTGTTATTTTTTTGTAAAAACTATAAATCAGAAAAATTTCGATTTATCTCCTATTGCACTTATAGGAGCAACGGGAGATATTCAAAGTCGAGGCCCTAATAATTCCTTTACTGGATTAAATACTGTAATTTTAGAACATGCCACCAAAGCAGATTTAATTAAAGTGAACAACGATTTAAATTTTTCACCGATTAAACCCTTAAATGAAGCAATCTCATATTCAACTGAAATTAATCTTCCGGGTTTAAGTGATAATACAAGTAAAATGTTAAAATTTTTAAAATCATTAGGAATTTTAATGGAAAATTCGCAAGGAGACATAAGAACACTGAACGACCTTAATCAAGAGGAAAAACAAAAAGTTACTTCTGCGATTATAGAGTATATGTCTCTTAAATTAAATATAGAACCTTCTGATATTATAGAGAAGCTTATCGTAAATAGATATATATTAAAGAATGAAATTGTAGGATCGGAATTACATGAATTAACTGATTTCGCGTATCTATTGAATTCATGTGGAAGGAGTGATAACGCATCTTTAGGAATTGCTATAGCAATGGGTGATAGAAGAATTGCTTATAATAAAGCGAAAGATAATTTGTTAAATTATAAGAAATCTTTAGTTCAAGCGTTATCGTGGTTAAAGGATGAGAATAAAATCCAATACAAAAACAATATCCAATATTTTTTTGGCGAAAATGTTATCCCTGAAAACATTGTGGGTACAATTGCTTCTATGTTAATATTTAGTAAAAGTGGTATTATTGACATAAATAAACCAATTTTTGGGTGTGCAAAAAGAAAGGACGAGGAAGTGTTCAAAATATCGGGTAGAGCTCACAAAAATATTGTAGAAAAGGGTGTAAATCTTTCAGAAGCAATTAGAGAAGCTTTAAAACTTTCAAATTTAGAAGCTCTGGGCGGTGGACATCCCCCAGCAGCAGGTACGAAAGTACCAATAAACAAAATAGAAGTTTTTTTAGAAAATTGTGACAATGTAATTGAAAAACAAATGCGAGTGAATTAGAAATTTAATTTAAAATATTACTTTCTATAATATATAACTTTCACCTATCTCTGGTGCTACAGAATTATAATTTTCTTTTGATAAATTGTGAGCAAATGAGGTAGTTGATTTCTCATCTCCGTGTACGCAAAAAATAAATTTTGAATTATTGTGAAATTTAACTTCTTTAATATAATCGTTTAGGTGGACTTTATCTGCGTGACTTGAGAAGTCAAAGTAATCTATTTTACACTTTGCTTTGATTAACATATCTCGGGGTTGGTAAGTTCTTTTACTTTTCTCTTTAAACTCAAAAATTTTTTCATCAACTAATTTTCTACCAGGTGTCCCCTCTACTTGATACCCGACTAAAAAAACTGCTGAATTTGGATCTTCTAAAAAAGAGGGGATGTAATCTATAGCAGCTCCGCCTTTTAACATACCTGACGGAGAGATAATCAAAGATCGCGACTTTCCTCCCATTTTCTTTCTCTTTTCTTTAGAAACTAATTGAGCTTTTTTCGCGGCTGACTTAAGGCGAGAGAAATTCCGGAAAGATTCAGGGAATTGAGAATACTCTGTTAATATTTTTCTAGCTAACCCGTCGACGTAAATGTCATTTTTATAATTATACTTTTCCAAAACAAGCAAAATTTCCTGTGATCGAGCAACCCCAAAAGCAGGAATTAGAACATTTCCACCGTTCTCAATAGTGTTTAAAATATCTTCAATGAATCTTTTTTCTAGTTCTTCTCTCAAGGGATGTTCTCTATCAGAATATGTGGATTCTATAATTAGAGCATCTACTTCGGGTAATTCGTGAGGGTTAGCTGGAGAAACTAGGTTTGTTTCTTGGGTGTTAATGTCGCCGGTATATAGTATTTTCTTTTTATCGACTTCAACTAGTATAGAAACGCTTCCAGGGATATGTCCTGCGCTAAAAAAAGTAAGATAAAATTCATGGTCTATTCTTTGGCGTACTCCATTTTTTAAAAATAAAGCATTTTTTCTAGTTTTTTTAAGCTCTCTGTATCCGAAAGGGTAGGGATAATTGGAAATTTTAATCATATCTTCAAGTAAAATTTCCGAAATTCTTAGTGTTAATGGATTGGTGAAAAGCGGGATGTCGCTATCTTTAAATAAAAATGGCAATCCTCCAGAATGGTCTACATGACAGTGAGAAAGAGCAATTGCTTTAAGATTATGAATATCAGCTTTAAATGGTAAGCGTTCTTCCCCAGTAAATCTAATACCATAATCTAAAATGCATTGTGCACCACTTTTTGATTCAACTAATATTGCTGAGCGCCCAACTTCTCTACAGCTCCCTAAAAAAGAAATTTTTGCCACGTTAAAAAAACTCTATTAATTTTAAATAAATATCAAAAAACTTTTTACTTAGTTAAAACAATCCAAAAATATCAAGTTTTTTATTTAGTTAAATTCAAACATAAAAAAATAGGATTTAAATTATGAAATTTGAAGGTAATGCTGAAATTGGAATAATTGGTGGAACAGGATCGGATATAGAACTTGAAAATGTTGAAGATCTAAAAATTTACACACCATACGGCCACACTTCTGATTTTATTCAAGTTGGTGAGTTTAAAGGTAAAAAAGTTGCATATATTTCACGACATGGTAAAGGTCATATAATACCTCCACACAATGTAAACTCTAGAGCAAATATATGGGCATTGAAAGAATTGGGAGTTAAAGGTATTATTTCACCCTCAGCAGTTGGATCTTTAAAAAAGGAGTATAGTAAATGTAAATTTATCATGGTTGATCAATACATAGATAGAACAAAAAAGAGGTTAGATACTTTTTATGAGGGTGGACAAGTGTGTCATATTAACCAAGCTGATCCATATTGTAGCTATCTTAATAATCTCTTTTACGAAACTGGAAAAAATATTGAAGGATTAGATATTCAGAATGGTGGTACATATGTTTGTATTGAAGGTCCTCGATTTTCGACAAGAGCCGAATCTAAAATGTTTAGACAATGGGGAGGAGATATCATAGGAATGACAACTTACCCTGAAGTAGTCCTCGCAGCTGAAAAGGAGATTTTTTACAGTTGTATTGCCATGGTAACAGACTTAGATGTGTGGGCAGGGGAATGCCAGAACTGTGGAGTTGTAGAAATTAAAGAATATTGTGAGACCTGTGGAGGGCCCGTAAAGAAACTTGCTGTGAGTATAGAAGAAATTTTAGATACCATGGAGAAAAACTCGGTTAACTTAAAGAAAATGTTAGAACTAACAATTCCTAAAATTGATTTTGAAAAAGAGTGCACATGTAAGCATTCTCTTTCAGGATCAATAATTTAATAAGGCAACATAACTCAATCTATATTTTTTTATTATTATTTATATTGCTACTTTCGTTATTACTTTTCAATTGTAATTAATCGTGTAATATCGGCTTTCTGGCAGCATTTACTGCGTCAAGGCGTCCTATAGGAGTATTAGAAGGCGCACTTTTTAGTTTATCGGGCTCATTTAGCGCTTCGTCGTAAATTTGATACATTACTTCAACAAATTTGTCTAAAGAATTTTTAGATTCTGTTTCTGTTGGCTCAACCATAAGGGCTCCATTTACAACTAGTGGAAAATAAATTGTTGGAGCATAAAAGCCATAATCCAGTATCCGTTTTGCTATGTCTTCAGTATTAATATCATTTGGTAAGTACTTATCAGATAGGACAAATTCGTGTTGACAAATTCGGTCGAATGGAAGATTGTATTTTTTCTTAAGTAGAGTTTTCAGATAATTAGCATTTAATACCGCAATCTGTCCAACTCGTTTTAATCCATCAGCACCTAGAGAAAGGATATAAACAAAAGCCCTTAAAACTATGCCAAAATTACCCCAAAAAGCTTTAATTCTCCCTATTGATTCGTGGTTCTCATAATTACAGATTATTCCTTTATCTGTTGATAAAATAGAAGGTATAGGAAGAAAAGGAATTAATTCGTTAGTAACTCCCACTGGTCCAGAACCGGGTCCGCCACCCCCATGAGGAGTAGAAAAGGTTTTGTGCAGGTTCAAATGAACAATGTCAAATCCCATGTCTTTAGGGCGACAAATCCCTAACATTGGATTCAAATTTGCTCCATCGTAATAACATAACCCTCCGTGTTCATGAACGATCCTTGTTATGTCTTTAATTTGCCTATCAAAAACACCTAAAGTATTCGGATTTGTAAGCATAACTCCCGCTACATCTCCTTGCTTCATCGCATATTCGAGATGATCTAAAGGAACTTCGCCATGTTCATTTGATTGTAATTCAATTATCGAAAATCCAGCCATTTTTGCAGACGCAGGATTAGTACCGTGGGCTGAATCGGGAATAATTATTTTATTTTTTACAATTCCTTTAGTTTCAAAAAACTTTTTTATAATTAATAATCCCACCAATTCTCCATGTGCTCCAGCCGCTGGTTGTAATGTAAAACCATCCATTCCTGTAATTTCACCTAACATTTTTGAAATTTCATGCAATATTTCTAAAGCGCCTTCATTCTCATCTTGAAGTGGGTGCAGTTGTGAAAAACTAGTCATTCTTGCTACGATTTCATTGATTTTTGGGTTATATTTCATAGTGCATGAACCTAATGGATAAATTCCAGAATCTACGCCATAATTAATTTTACTCAATTTTACATAATGACGCACAATTTCCACTTCAGAGATGTCAGGAATTCGTAGTTCGTCTCTAATAAGATTTTTGGGTAATATCTCTTCGATCTTTTCAGATTTAATATCTAGTTTTGGTATGAAATTTTGTTGTACAAGCTCATTCCCCTTATTAAATATTAAAAACTCATTAGCATCCATTAGTTAGCACACTCCGTTTCGTTGTTTATAGCTAATCTAGCGGCTGTAATGAATTTCTCTATAGAACTACTCGAATTTAGCTCAGTTACACAAACAAGAACAACGTCTGACATTTCAGGAAAATAAGTTGAAATTTGAAGAGGAGGAAGTAAGTTCATCTTTTTGCATTCTCGAATTAAACCATTAATGTTTGGACACCTTACAATAAATTCGTTATAAGTAGGTTTCTTGTTTAAAATTTTATATCCCGGGAGTGATGCTATCGCTTTCTTAACATAATGAGCTTTTTGAAAATTCTGGTTAGCAATTTCGCGTAACCCCGTTTTTCCTAATGAAACGAGATAAATAAGCGCAGCCAGTGAGCATAATGCTTGGTTAGTACATATGTTCGAACTTGCTTTTTCCCTTCTAATATGCTGTTCTCGAGCTTGCAATGTTAACATGAAACCTTCACGTTCTCCATTTATCTCTTTAGTTTTTCCAACTAATCTTCCCGGTATTTTTCTCAGAAATTTCTTTTTTGCTGTGAAAATTCCTAAGCCTGGGCCCCCAAATGATGGACTTATTCCAAAAGACTGACCTTCTGCCACAAAAATGTCTACATTAGTTTTTCCAGGTGGTTTCAAGAGACCTAAACACGTAGGGTCAGTCATACACTGGATCAACAAACAGTTGGGATACTTATCCTTCACTTTATTTGACATCACTAAAACATCGGTAATGTCTCCAAAAAAATTTGGGCTTTGAAACATAACGGCAGCAATATCTTCGCTTAACACATCATTCAATTTATCTTCAGAAGTAATTTTAAGTTCGATGTTTTGTCCCCAACAGTAGGTCTTCACTACATCAATATATTCGGGATGGACGCCTTCTATTAAAATTACTTGATTTTTCCCCGATATAATTGAAGCCATGATGGCTGCCTCTGCAAGGGATGTTGATCCATCGTACATACTCGCGTTAGCAACTTCCATTTCAGTAAGTCGAGAGATTACGCTCTGATATTCGTACATTGCCTGTAGATAGCCTTGACTAGCTTCTGCTTGGTATGGGGTGTATGAAGTATAAAATTCCGATCGACTTATCACAAAATCAACTAAGGAAGGTATATAGTGAAAATAACAACCAGCTCCTAAAAATGAATGAGGATATATTTTATTTTTAATACCATACTCTCTCATTTTATCTAAAACATCAGGTTCCGACATCCCATCAGAGATATTTAAAGATTTAATGATTAAATCTTTAGGAATATCTTGAAACAAATCATCTACCTCGGGAACATTAATAATTTTAAGCATATCAGCTATAGTTTTCTCATCATGAGATATAAAATCCATATTAAACAACTCCTATAAATTAAAAATTAAAAATAAAAGTTTGAACATAATCGCGTTAATTCTCTTCTTCTACGATTCTTTTATAATCTTCAACCGATAAAAGATCGTTGATCTCCAATTCATTTTTATATTCTAATTTAAGCATCCAACCAGATTCATAAGGAGAAGAATTAACTACTTCGGGATTATCAACAAGGTTACTGTTTATTTCAATAATTTTTCCAGATAATGGTATTAACAACTCACCAACTGCTTTTACGGATTCAATTTCACCAGCGCTTTTCTGTCTTTCCAAATTTGCCCCTTTTTCTGGCAACTCGATATACACGATATCACCTAATTGATGCTGAGCATAATCTGTTATACCTACGGTGGCTGTTTTATCTTCGATTCTTACCCATTCATGCGTTTTCGTATATTTTAAGTTATCAGGGAATTCATAATCCATATTTATCTACCTCATATCATAACATATTATGTTATTCAAACATTGCGAAAGAACGGTGTAGATACGACAATTCCTTTAAGATTTTTATTTCTCACTTGAATTTCAAGCTTAGTTCCTACTTCTTTGTATTGTTTCTTAATAAGACCTAAACCAATCGTCTTTTTGAGAGTTGGAGAATATCCTCCTGAGGTGACATACCCAATTTCGACATTTTCCTTGAAAATCTTAAAATTTTCTCTAATGATACCTCGCTCCAATAAGTTCAATCCTACTATTATTCTCTCAGTTCCATTTGTTTTTTGTTCCATAAGTATTTTTTTACCAATGTACTCTATGCCCTCTTTAGGTTTAACTAGCCAAAAAAGTCCGGCCTCTACAGGCGTTATTGAATCGTTTATTTCATGGCCATATAAAGAATAGGTGGCTTCTAACCTTAAAGAATCTCTTGCCCCTAAACCAGCTGGAGATGCTCCAGTTTGGATCAAATCACTCCAAGTTTTCTCTGCGTAGGTATTATCGATTGATAATTCAAATCCTCTCTCACCTGTATAACCTGTTCTAGCGATAAATATCGGAGCTTTATTTAAATTACCGTGAGCAAAATAGAACCGGTTAATCGAATTTAAATCTACATCCACCAGTGGTTGTAGATATTCATCAGACTTCGGACCTTGAAAAGCTAAACGCGATCGCACTGAAGATAAGTTGGTGATTTTTACATCTCTGCTTCCTATATGCTCGTTTAACCACTGAAAGTCTTTTTCAACATTACCAGCATTTACAATCATTCTAAATCTGTTTGGATTTTCTTCGTAATAAACTAAATCATCAACAACGGTACCATTATCGTAA
>DATKTW010000151.1:0-14101 GCA_035530895.1 Candidatus Nanopelagicaceae bacterium | reverse complement strand
GATAATTTCCTTACCATCATCATTAACGAATAAAATCGCCGGAATTCGGGTAACATTGTATTTTTTTGCTTCTTCTGGATTTTCTTCAATAGATATCTCTTCGACACCCAACTTCCCGTTTGATAGTTCCTCAAGCGTTTTTAATAAATTATAAGCACCCTCACATGCCATACACGCCCTAATTCTTGAGCCGTCTTCTTGAGTTTTAAAATCGGTAAACAATTTCAACACCACTTTATCTTTTAATTTATTCATTTCTCTCTTAACATTATCAAGTTCATTTTGGGAAAATAACATTATATCACCATTTAAATTTCATTCTATTGTGAATATTTTTATATTTAAAGAATTAAGTATTTTTTGTTAATAGTTCTTCTCTTCTACGACGGTAATACACAATGGGATTATCACCCTGAATAAGTTTTTCACCCATTTTTAATTGAGTTTTAATTGGTTGTTGTGTTAAAACAACACATCTATCCTGATGGAGGATAATGACATTAAATTTATTGGCTAGCCAATTAACAAATGATTTTAAAATGGGGATTCTTAGAAATTTTTGATAGAATCTCATGTAAAACTTTGTATGTGTCTCATCTATCGGAACGAAAGCTATAAATATCCGAACATTATTCCCAAGGTAATTCTGCCATATATGTGGAAATTTAAACTGAAGATGGAAAATTTTCATTTCATCAGTAAATTCTTCAGGTTTTAAAGGTCTGGTCTTTCCATCATCCTTTTGGTTATAAACCCAAATTATAAACTCATTTCCGTCTTCGGAAGGCTCAACCAATGGTCCATAAACAAGCGTTTGATAACCTCGACCAATTGTATTATGATGGACATAAGGTAAATGAATTACATCCAGTTGATTTTCTATTGCCCGAGAATAATGAACTGGCCATACTTCTGTATGAGTTTTATATGAGAATTTTTTATCAATATCTTGGAAAAATGGTACTGGAGGATATTTCGGTTGATGTTCTCCCCACCATATCCATATAAAATCATGTTTTTCTTTAGTAGGATAAGCTATAACTTTAAAGCGCTCTGGCACCGGAGTGTTTTTGCCATTTGCAGGTATTATAGTACATTTTCCTGTCTCATCATACCTTAAACCATGGAATGGACATTCTACCTTTTCTCCATTATCGCATATTTTTCCTATACTAAGCGCCGCACCTCGATGAGCACATTTATCTTTTAAACATATAACATCTCCATTTTTCTTACGCCAGAAAACTAACTTTTCTCCAAGCCTTGTAACTCCAATTAGTTTGCCTTTTGGAACCTCTTTAGATTCTAGTACAGCATACCATTGATTTCTAATCATATTTAATCGATAGTAAAAATTTAACTGAATTTAAGATTTTGCGTTTAATAATTTATAAATTGATTCATTTAAATCCTCGATCTATTAAATTAGTAAACACATCTTTTACGAGATTGGAGCATTAACTAAACTAACCTTATTAGACTGATTTATTTAATCTTAAATAATTCAAATATAATTAAAAAAAAGCAATTGAAATAAAAAGTTATTACTTTATTCTTTTTTTAATTTAACGCCTGTTCTCTGAATTCCTACTTCTTTGTTTGTAGGAATGGGACTACCACATTGGTCTTTTTTCGCCTCGTTAAACTTAAAAGCTTTCTCTAATTCTTCTTCTATCTCTTCATCTGTTAATTCTTTATTTGGCATATAATATTATGAGAATTCGGAATATTTAAGGCTTTTATTTATAAAAAATTGATTTGTAAAACAAGAAAAATAGGATTTAATGCTGATAAAGAAGATTAAGTCTAAACTAATTATAAGTGTTTGTTAAAGTAATCCAAAACTGCGTTCTCCTTTTCTATAGGTCGTCTTTCAGGAATATTAACAAGTTCTGCTTTATTTGTTTCATAAAAATCTAATCGTAAGTACAAATTGCAATAACAGGCTCCAAATTCCTTCACATCATCGGAAGCATAATCACAAGGACAAATTAAATCTCTATCTAAATCTCTTTTTCCTGAAGCAAGACGACACGGACAGGATTGATATCCGTACGATTTTTTATTATCTACTAACCCATTAATTAAATCATTAAATGTACTTTCGTCTTTGTTAAGAATCCAACTGTTTTTCTTGCTAACCATTCCTACATACTCTTTCATTCCTTCGGTTGTCTCCATGTCCATATTAATTTCCTCCTTGATTTATTAATTTTTCGTATTTAGTTGGATCGTAACCAACAATAAACTTGTCATCGCATACAACAAATGGATAAGATATTCTTTCTGGCTTGTAGTTTTCTCTCAAATATGCTAGCACTTTTGATTTTTCACTTGCATCAATTTTATCTACATCTACATAACGATATTTAATATTTTTGTCGTTCAAATATTGTTTACACTTCTTACACCACATGCATGTAGATAGAGTAAAAATCGTCCATTCCTGGGAGTCATTTTCACCAACAACACTTTGAGTTAATTTCTCAATAAATTCTGGGAACATATCTTTCACTTTTTAATTTGATAATTATTAGTTTAAGACTATTATTATTAGATTTTACTATTTCCTGTGAGATTTTCTTTCCAGTTGGGATCTATACATTCTAAAGCCTCTTCTGTAAAATTTTTAATATCACCCTCACAGAATTCCAATAGTAGGCCTAAATGTTCTAACGCTCTCTTATCTCCAATCTTCATTAAGCTTTCAACAATCAAAAATAGTAGCCTCTTATCTTGCTCGAAATCTTGTTTATCAAGCTCTTTTTTTAATATTTCCACGATCGCCATAGTTGCTTTTGCATCTTTAATTTCGCCCATAGCTTCAATTATTCGATTTATAACAATGGAATCTTCTTCAGACTTTAAAGCTCTTATTAATAAGTTTGAAGCTCTGCTATCCTTTAAATGCCCGATTTGTCTTGCAGCAGAAGCTCGGTCCAATATCTCTCCATTAAATAAATTTTTCATGGCGAGATTGTATTCCATATCTCGAGAATTAGAATTCATTATGTTAGTAAAATAGGACAAACTTTAAAACTTGTTTTTTATAAATTATTAAATTTAAGCCTAATATTGGTAAATTTATTTGAAATCTAAATTAAAAAACATTTGATATAAAACTTATAATGTCTTAAATATATTTTAGGTAAAAATATTTATCATCGAGTGCTAACATGGCTAATGAAGTCATCCTCTGTTTAAGTTATTTCGATACAATTCTCGGACCTAACAGCTTATATTGCAGTTCCCCTTTGGTTCCTGAAGAACATCCAGATTTAGGAAGAATTTTGGAATTCACAGAGGAAGAAGGTAATTTTATCTTTACATTTCGGAAATACCAAACGATTAATCACATTTTTTACATCGAGTCAGAGTATGCTCGTGGTGGTAAAGAACTCTTAATGATAACCTATATGATCAAAGCTGCCTATTTTAAGGAAGAAATAACTGATGTCTACGAATTTTTATTATCTAAAACACCTGATCTTGAATCTTACGCTTTAGAACTAAAAGAACTTCAGGAAATTACTGAAGTACTTCACACTCATAAAAATCGTACAAATCAAAAAAAAATTCTTAATATAGCTTCTAAAGAATTTAAAGAAAAATTCCTTACCCTATTCCAAAAATATTTAGAAAAAATGATGCCCCGAATAGACATTAATGCACCCTTACTAGATAAGGGAAATCTGAAGAAGATTTATGTTTTTGGACCAAAAAACGCAGGAAAAACCACGCTAGTGCAAAATTTAGAGGTAATTCAATTTCTCCAATATAAGAACGATGAAATGAAACGAGATTTGGCAAGTAAGATATATGATTTTATAATTGATAATATCGAAGTATTAACTTTTGAGTGTATTGATGAAAATATAAATAATGAAAAAATTAAGATCTATGAAGAATGTATCGATAATGCTCAAGGCTTTATTTTAATCTTAAACGCATCAAATAAAGATTCTATGAAAGAGACGATCGAGATGTTCCAACTAATCTTAGAACGGTGCTTAGATCAAGGAGAACATATGCCGATTCTAATTATTGGCAATAAATTTCAGAAAAAAGAGGAAATCACTTCAGATATGATTTTTAAGAATTTTGACATGGAAGAAATAAATAAATGCGGATTACACGTCCGCTATTTCGCGATAAATATCCTTAATGAAGATGATAAAATTATCAATGCATTGCGCTGGTTATTAACACAAGTAATATAAATTTATTTCACTAAAGTTAAATGCTATAAAAGACCTATAAGTAATCGGAAATCTAATTAAAATTCTAATTGTAGGGAGATTTCCACTTTCTGAAGTAAAGATTGTATTTCTTTAATAAATCCTTAGGATCCAATTGCCGTTCTTCTTGGATTGCTTTTAGTGCTTCAAGTACGATTTCAGTTTGCAAAAGCTGAAATTCTTGGCTCTTTAAATCGCTGGTAGTAAGATAACGATTCCCTATTTCATTTGCTTTTAGGCTATCCATAGTGTTTATATTATAAATATCCATGAAATAACCAATTACAAATGCTCCAAGCAATAGTACCGGAAATATAAGTATTAACATCCAAATGCTTATCTCAAAAGCTAAAGATATTAACGATATAGCGCTAACGGTAGATACCGCAATTCCATAATAGGATTGGCCCAACTTAAGCCGGGACAACTGCCTTCCAATAAAATGCGCGCTCTTCACTCTTTTTACTATATTTGATTTTTTCAGTCTTAACATTTTATCACATCGAATATATTAAATTGATTTTTTACACTTTTTAAATTTGAAAAATACTGGATTATTTATAAAAAAACTTCAGAAAATTACATTTTGTTATTATATAATGAATTCTTCGTTTTATCAATTAGAAGCTAAAGCTTTTTATTGATTATTGCTATTTTTTAATTACTATGAGCAAAATGCAAGTACCTATCATTATCACAAAAACTGACTGCCACCGCTGTCATGAACTTAAGGAGTGGCTTGATGAACGAGAAGTTAATTATATAGAGAAAGACATTGAAGATGAAGAATTAGTTCATAAGCTATTGCACGACGATAACTTTCTAAAAAATTTCTGTGACGCAGACGGATGTGTTGTAAATACGCCAGTTGTAATAATGGACGGAAAATATTGGTTTAAAGAGCTCTGGGGCATCTCAGGACTCAGAGAAAAAGCAGCTCAGAAATTATTTGGCGTTAAATAAAATTTATTTAGTGAATATTTTATTTTATTATTCATTTTTTAAATTCTGCAAGCCTTTTGATCACTTTTCTAATCGTTCTTAACCCTTCTTCATCGTTTCGAACCCCTTCCTTACCTTTATCACCACTCCATAAGGAAGCACCTAAATTAGCCCCAAACGCTCCACCTGAGACGGGAATAATGTGATTTTGTTGGTAGAAATCTAAAATACTTCTTATTGCAATTTCTTGACCACCATTTCTATCTCCTCCTACCGCAAGAGCTATTCCATATTTATCTTTAAATACATTAGGATTTTTAGCAACTAATCCACGACAGCGATCCAGTAATGTTTTAAGCTGCCCTGACATATTTCCTTGAAAAACGGGAGTTCCTAAAAGTAAAAATTTCGATTCTTCTAATTTAGGATAAAGTTCTGAAACATCGTCGTCGTTAATGCATCCTTTTTTCTCTCTGATACAATAGTCGCAGTGAGTACAAAACTCTATTTTTTTGCCTTTTACTGTCCAGTATTCAATTTCAAAGTTAAATTTCTTGTTTGCGTAATTTAAAGCGTATTGCACAGCAAAATCAGTTCCTTGTATTCTGGGGCTTCCACACATACCTAATAGTAAATTCTTGTTTTCCACCATAATAATATTAGTACATAATTCTATCTTTAATTATTACTATTCATTTTTAATCTAAAAAATGTTTTAAATTCTTTATTACTACAAATTACGATGGAATCAACCAAATCGAGTTTAGCAAGAATTAAGATAAAATTTCCAGACCAGCTGTGGATTTCGGAAATCTTTAAGAAGTTTCATGATGTGCGAATGGAAATTGAGTATTTTCTTCCCTACGATTTTGAAAACTCGATAGGTAATTCTATAATTGAAATTTTTCACTACAATATCGATTTAATAATAGAGGAAGTTAAAAATCATAAATCTGTTATTGAATTCAGTATTCTAGAAAAGGATGAAAATCGAGTTAAATTCAATGTCAAAACTAAGGATCCCTTTCTTTTGTACGCGATAATTAAATTTGGGGTTTTAATAAATTTCCCAGTGCGAGTTAGAGATGGATATGCGTTTTGGAGGTTAGTTTCAAGTAGGGAGAGTATAGACAAACTTTTAACGCTATTTGATCAGAAAGGTTTCGATTATTCACTTCTCAGAATTGGAACTTCTCCCTATAACATTGACGACGATAAGAATAAATTAACATTAGATGAATCTACAATATTGAATAAGTCAATATCTTTAGGTTTTTTTGAAATTCCAAGAAAAATTTCTTTAGAAGAATTGGCTAATGTGTTAGGAAAATCAAAATCTTCATTATCTGTTACTCTAAGAAAAATAATAAAAAAAAAAGTAATGTTCGAGATGTAGCTACCTGTAAAATTGAATATAGGACGGTGATTTATATTCCTTTAAATTTTAAATTTTAATAATGGTCTCGAATTTGCTCTGCTAAAAAAGCTGCAACTTTGGAAATATTGAAAGGCCATACATAGGAGAACTGGATATTAGGGAATTTTTTTCTTGTTCTTTCAATAGCTTCAGGTATATCTTTTTCTGAGTGTTCGCCACCGCGAGTCATCATAGGAGTAATTACAATAATTTTTTCAGAACCATCTTTACTGGCTGCAACGAAAGCTTCATCTAAAGAAGGAGAACAAAATTCGTTAAAACCAACTATCACTTTATAACCAGTCTGTTTTGATATTCCTTCAGCCAATTCATTTGATGCGTGATAATATGAGTCATTTTCTTGAGTTCGTGGCCAATTCCGCATCTTTTTGTCCAATTCTTCGTATTGTTGCTGCATAACCGAAGGTGGTGGTCCTGGCATATTTTCTATACGCGAATGGAGCATAAAATAATCGAGAGTTTCTTTTTGAGGAAAATCATTGGGTGGCATTCCATGCATCGCAAGAATTATAACAATTTTCATGATACTATTATAAATTTTAAATTAAAGTTAAAACTTTTGAATTAGACGATAATAAATGTGAAAGACTTCGAAAATAATATTATTACATCTCAATCTGGGTTAAAATCCGCTCATAAAATAAAAATAAGTAAAAAAAATTTAAAGCCATTCTTCCTTTAAAATATCTCCTTTCACGCCAATAACAACGTACTTTATTGGAACTTTTCTGTTTGCCCTCTTTGCTCCTTCTTGTGCTAGGGATAATAATCCAGAACAGCATGGGACTTCCATGATAGCAACCGTGAGTGTATTAATCTTGGCTTCGTCTATTAAGGTTTTTATTTTTTCAATATAAACTTCTTTCCCTTGATCTAGTTTAGGACAAGCAATAGCAATGGATTTTGAATTTAAGAAATCTCTATGAAAATCGCCATAAGAATAACCAACACAGTCAGCGGAAATTAAGACATCTGCACCTTGGTAGTAAGGAGCATTAGGATTGATGAGATGCATTTGAACTGGCCATTGTCGTAAAGTGGAGGAAATCTTTCCTGTGGCCTCATTTTGAACCGTCGGTTCATCAAAAACCATCGTTTGAGAGGATTGACAACCACATTGGTGTGAATGCTCAGCGACGATCTGCTTCACTTGCTTTAATTCTGCTTCTTCTGTACTTTTTAAAGTTTCTAATCGTTTTTCAACAGCTTCCTCGTTAAATTCTGTAGCTTCTCTTTCAATAATTTCAAGCGCACCTACAGGACATCCTTGGATGCAAGCACCTAAACCATCACAGAAAAGATCATTGACAACTTTAGCTTTTCCATCGATAATTTCAAGAGCAGCTTCAGCACAATCTACGATACAATTACCGCAACCTGTACAAAGTTCTTCGTCAATTTGAATTATTTTTCTTATAACTTTATTTTGGTGTTCTATTTCAGTCATATTTAGATCAAATGGAGATGATTATATAATTTTAATTTCGAACATGTTCTTTTCGGCTCAAGTCGCTATAATTTTCAGAATATAATAATAAGCTTAAAATAAGAAAAAATAAGTATAAAAATTATGAAAGTTGTAATCGTAGGGAATAATGTAGCTGGAACATTTAGTGCGAACAACATTTACCTTCTTCGAAAAGATGTAGATATTGAAATTTACACTCAAGAAAAGTATCCCTATTACACTAGAGTCTATTTACCAGAGCTAATCTCTGAAAAAGTTCAAATTGATGATTTAATCGTTTTTAAAGATGATTGGTATAAGGATAAAAATATTAAACTAAACCTACACAATAAGGTTACCAAAATTGAACCAGAACAAAAAATTCTCTTTATTGAGAGCAAAAAAGACCCTGTTTCTTTCGATAAATTAATATTAGCTTTAGGTAGTGTACCCAATATACCTCCCATTAAAAACGCACGGGAATTAGTTGGAAAAGGCGTATTTACTTTAAGAACAATAGAAGATGCTCTAAATATTAAAAACTATATTGAAAAATCTAAAGCTAAAAAGGCAATTGTTATTGGAGGGGGGTTACTTGGGTTAGAATTAGCTAACCAAATAAAAGAAAGTAAGCTAGACACAACAATAGTCGAATTTTTTCCAAAGTTACTTCCAAGACAGTTGGATGACGAATGTAGCGCCATGCTTAAGGAGGAAATTGAAAAGAAAGGCATAAAAATTGTTTTAAATGCTACAACAGAAGAAATCTTGGGAAACGGGGTTGTTAAAGGAATAAGATTAAAAGATGGGCAGACATTCGATACAGATATTATTTTAATCCAAGCAGGTATTAAAGCTACAATAGGTATTGCTCAAAATTCCGGAATAGAAACAAATCATGGTATCGTTGTTGATGAATTTTTAGAAACTAGTGAAAAAGATATCTACGCCGTAGGTGATTGCGTTGAATACAAGAATCAAACATGGGGAATAATTCCTGCTTGTATGGAACAGTCTAAAATAGTTGCTGCGTCTGCGTTGGGTTTAAAAAAGATTGAATACAAAGGAACGACCCCTAAAAATACCTTAAAAATCGTTGGGTTAGAATTAACTTCAATCGGAATTTTTGATCCTCCACAGGAATTAGGAGGTGGTTGGGATATTCTTAAAAAAGCAGACAAGAAGGATTGCTGTTACCAAAAGCTAGTTTTAAAAGATAACACATTGAAAGGCGCCATCCTTTTTGGAGACAATAAAGCGATGTCGTTTGTATACAAGAAAATGGAACAAAATGTTAACAGGAAAGAATTAATGGAAATCCTTGAACTGTATCTCTATAAATGCTCCAATTGTGGTGCGGAATATGATGAGACGAAAACGGTAATTCTTTTCGAAAACTTACCAGATGATTGGAAATGTCCAAATTGTAAACATTTAAAAGAAGGTTTTAAAAAAATATAAACAATAGAGTGAAGTTTATGACCATACACCGATGCAAAAGATGTAATTATATATATATAGACGAAGAACAAAAAGTTCCTTTTGAAAAGGTTGGCGAAGACTACAAATGCCCAAGGTGTCGTACTTCTAAGAAATTCTTCGTAAAGAAACAATCGCCAAACGATATTAAAAACTAACTATACTTACAGATAAGATTTGTTTTTTTTAATAGACTTGAATTTTTTTGGATCAAACTTATTGCAAATGGACTATTTTAGAAAAAAAAAGAAATCTTATTGATTAATTCTAAATTAATTTACTCAAATTACTTTTAGGTGTATTCAACGATGGATTATGACATAGTTATTAAGAATGGAAGAATAATTGATGGAGCAGGAAATCCGTGGTATTCGGGAGAAATCGGAATTAAGGACGAAAAAATAGCTAAAATAAGTCCAAAGATAAAAAATGACGCTAAAAAAGTTGTAGATGCCAGTGGGTTGATGGTAAGTCCTGGGTTCATAGATATCCACTCACATACTGATTATATTTTACCGGGTAGCAGAGGTCAAGAATCTACATTATACCAGGGAGTAACAACAGCAGTGGTCGGAATGTGTGGAGAAGGTATGGCCCCCATTCCTGAGGGAAAAGAAGAAGAATTTCTAAAGTTGATAATTACTATAAACCCGGTACTTGCTCAATTTGAATATCCTTACCACACTTATGCAGAATATCTGGATTATAATGAAAAGAAACGAAATTCTGCGAACCTGGCATTTTTTATAGGTTATGGCAATTTACAGTGGGCTGGTGGACAGAGTGGTGAAAATCGTTCTGCTAATCCAACAGAACTTCAAAAAATGAAGGAATATTTACGAGAAGCAATGGAAGCTGGAGCATTTGGTATGAGTACGGGTTTAATCTATGCTCCTCAAGTGTATGCGAAAACAGAAGAAATAATTGAATTAGCCAAAGTAGTTGCTGAATATAATGGATTATATTTTTCTCACATACGTGGTGAGGGAGAATCAGTTTTAAAAGCCGTAGGTGAAGTCATTGAAATTGTGGAGAAATCTGGTTGCGCTGGAGGGCAAATAGCTCATCATAAAATATCTGGTAAACCGTACTGGGGTACCAGCAAGGAGACTATAAGCTTGATTGAAGATGCTAACAAGCGGGGTCTAAGTATAACATGTGATCAATATCCTTATAATCGTGGTATGGCTGGACTTATGACGGCTCTACCTCCATGGGTACGTGAGGGAGAAAATGAAGATATATTAAATCGCATAAAGAAACTAGAAATTCAAGAGCGTATTAGAAAAGACGTTGAAGAAGGTATTGAAGGATGGGAAAATTGGATTCGCGATGAAGGTTTTCATAACTTATTTATCTCAACTGTTACTCACGATAATTGGAAAGATATAATATCAAAGAATATCACAGAAATCACAAAAATTAAAGGATTTTTAGATGATTTCGATACTTTTTTTAGTCTATTAATTGACAACGAACTAAGTGTAATGACTACAATACAAAGTATGGGTGAAGAAGATATTCGCAGAATCATGACAAGCCATTATCAAATGGTTGGGACGGACGGTTCTGGAGTTCCCGCTTCTTTTAGTGCTGGAGCATTTCACCCAAGGTTTTTTGGAACGTATCCTCGAATTCTGGGTAAATATGTCAGAGAAGAAAAAATCTTGACCTTAGAGCAAGCAATCCGCAAAATGACATCGTTTCCAGCCCAACGACTTGGACTCCAAGACAGAGGACTTGCTAGAGAAGGAAATTGGGCTGATTTAGTTATCTTTGATCCCGATAAGGTTATTGATAAAGCAACCTATGAACAACCCTATCAGCTTCCTGAAGGTATTCCATATGTAATTGTTAATGGCGTTATCGTCGTTGAAAGAGGAAAAAAAAATAGAAAATCTCCGGGAAGAGTGATACGTCGCCCTACTTAAACTCAATACATATAAATTCAAGAATTATTAATTTTTTCATCTATTTTTAAGATGCTTTAACATTTACAATCTTCATATTTCAAGTATAAAGGCTAAAGCTTAATTAGATTAATTTATAAAATATTAAATTAATATTTTTAATATACATTCAATTAACAAATCCATAAATACAAATTTATTAAAATACAAGAAAGGTAGTTTATTGTGGCTAAATGGGAATGTGGCGCTTGCGGTTATGTTTACGACGAAGAGAAAGAAGGTACTAAATTTGAAGATCTTCCTGATGATTGGGTATGCCCTGTCTGCGGTGTTGATAAGAGTTTCTTTACGCAAATCTAAAAATCACCTTAATTAATTTTAATTTTATTTTTTTCTTCCTTTTTGCGTGAAATTTTAAGAATTGACTAATTGTAGACTCGATTAGTTATATAAAATTTATAAGATAAAAAAATTAGATTTATTAGATATAAAAAGAAGACTAGCAATAATTAAACCTAAAATTGGTATTAAAAAAATATGACTCATTTAGAATTATTGAAAAAATGTTGGTTTGTTGGATATGTGGATTTTGAAGTCCGAAACTTCCACGGATACTCCACTCATCGAGGATCTTCCTATAACGCATATATAGTTAAATCAGAAGATAAAACGGTATTAATAGACACAGTTAAACGTCCATATTTCGAATATTATTTGGATAAAATAAAACACGTATGTGATCCCGCAGAAATTGATTATTTAATCATGAATCACATTGAGATGGACCATTCAGGGTCTTTCCCATTAATTTTAAAACATCTACCTAACGCAGAAATAATTACTTCTGTTAGAGGGGTTGACATTCTAAAGAGCCATTTCCATCAAGAAATTGACGCAGAGGTGTTCGATAGAATTCGAGCAGTTAAGAATGGAGACACTTTGGATATCGGAAATGGTAAAAAGTTCACATTCGTACCGATACCCATGATACATTGGCCAGATTCTATGGTAACATTTATGACTGACGATAATGGGAAAAATATCCTGTTTTCTAGCGATGCTTTCGGGCAACATATTGCAACCACTATGCGTTGGGATGATGAAAATGACATGTGTGAGATTATGGAAGAAGCGGAAAAATATTACGCGAATATTTTACTTCATTTATCGGGACTTATTGCAAAAACGCTTCCCGTAGTTGGAGCATTGCCTATTGATGTTGTATGTACTGCTCATGGCGTTTGTTGGAGAAAAAATATCCCAGAGATATTAGAGAAGTATAGGAAGTGGTCAACCGGAGAGATCGAAGGAAAAAGCGTTTTAATCGTTTACGATACAATGTGGGAGAGTACAGCTAAAATTGCTAAAGCCTTAACGATAGAAATCCGTCATAGAGGTATTCCAGTTAAAAGATTCAGATTGACTCAAGCAGATTATTCTGATGTAATTACTGAGGCAATGAAGGCAAAAGCAATATTGGTTGGAAGCCCTACTCTAAACAATGGACTTTACCCCTCTGTTGCAGAATACTTATGTTATCAAAGAGGCCTGAAACCTATGAATAAAGTTGGATTAGCTTTTGGTTCTTATGGGTGGTCAGGTCAAGCTACACAAGAAATAGTTGAACAAATGAAGGCTGCTGGAATAGATGTTATGGACGAGATGATTAAGATTAAATTCGTTCCGAAACCAGAGGATTTAGATTTTAAGGTTATTGTAGATAAATTAGTTGAAAAAATGAACATAAAATAGAGGTTAAAAAAATGGATTTTAATTTAACAGAAGCACAACTAACTTTACAAAAGAAAGCTAGAGAGTTTGCAGTAAAGGAAGTGCTACCAGTTTCATTCAGTTATGATGAACACGAAATCATGCCTATGGAAGTCATTAAGAAAGCTTGGAAGGCAGGATTAACGAATATGGCTATTCCCAAAGAGTATGGAGGGCAAGGTTTTGGTTTAATGGAATCAGTAATAGTTGTTGAAGAAATTGCAGCAGCTTGTCCAGGGATAGCCACTTCAGTATTCGATAACGATTTAGGTTCAGGACCTATAGTTATTGGAGGGAATGAGGAACAAAAGAATAGAGTTCTAAAAGATATAACCCAAAATTTCAAATTGATCGCTTTCGCTACTTCAGAACCCGGAATGGGTAGCGATGTAGCTGGAATGCAATGCCGTGCTGAAAAAGATGGAAAAGATTTTGTGTTAAATGGTACTAAATATTGGATAACTAACGCGGGATACTCTGATTATATTACGGTTTTTGCAACAGTTGATCCAGAGAAAAAACATCGTGGTATAGCAGCATTCATTGTTCCTAAAGATTATGATGGAGTTAGAACAGGTCCTCACATACCAAAATTGGGGCAAAGAGCATCTAACACCTGCTCTGTCGTGTTGAAAGATGTGAGAATACCTGAAGAAAATATATTAGCAAAACCAGGTAGAGGATTTCTTTTAGCTATGCAAACTTTTCAAAAAACTAGACCTGCTGTCGCAGCATTTGCTGTAGGGTGCGCAAGGTCAGCTATGGAATATGCTATTGACTACGCTCAAAAAAGACACACCTTTGGTAGACCAATAGAAAATTACCAAGGGATTCAATTTAAATTAGCAGAGATGTATAAGGATATTGAAGCTGCGAG
>DATKTW010000150.1:0-8398 GCA_035530895.1 Candidatus Nanopelagicaceae bacterium | reverse complement strand
GCTGAATAACAACCCCTATAATATTATCCATTGCCATCCACGCACCTACGAGCGCATATAGACCTAAATATTGAAAAAGTGTAACATTGACTTGAGTGTTATACATTGACCACGATATACCTGTTGTAAAAAAAGCTAAACCGATAAAGAATGTATGTCTAACGTCTAATTTCTCCTTTTTTTCACTTTCTGACATTTTTATCACATTTTTATTTTAAAGTAGATTTTAATGATAATATACAATAATTTTCTTTTGTTATATAAAATTCTTTTTTTTTTACTATAATTAAAAGGATTTATAATTTTTCTAAATTTTTTCTTATCATAAGACTAAAAGGATATATAGAAATGCACTTAGAACCCGAATGTATACCGTGTCTTTTTAATCAAGTGTTAAGAGCCTTTAGATTGTTGAAACCTGGTATATCCCGTGAAATAATATTAGATACTCAGAAGAAGTTAATGGAATATCTCCTGAGTTTTGATTTAGAAAAAAAAGCATCTCCGATAATCGGTAAAGTAGCATACAATCTTGTTGCTGAAGCATTAGGTTTAAAGGATCCTTACGCTTCAATAAAGAAACAATATAACCAATTAGCTATACAATTCTACGATGAGGCTAGAAAAATAGTTAATAGCGCTAAAGATCCTTTATTCAAGGCAATTATTGTTGCTGCTCTTGGAAATACAATAGATTTAGGCACCAATCATAAAATTGATTTCATAAACGATATTAAAAACTTTACACCCGACAATTTAGCAATAAACGACTACAAAACATTTAAACAATCGCTTCTGGATACTGACCATTTACTAATTCTATTAGATAACGCAGGAGAGATTGTTTTTGATAAATTACTGGTAGAAACTATGCTAAAGACTTTTCCAGAATTAGAAATTACATGTTCGGTTAGATCAGCCCCAATTATCAACGACGCAACCATAGAAGATGCGAAATTCGTTGGTTTAACTGATCTAGTTCAAGTTATAGAAGCAAGTGACACACCGGGTATTGACATTCCAACAACCACAGATGAATTCAAGAAGCACTTTTTTCTAAAGGATGGCGTGATTTTATCAAAAGGTCAAGGTAATTTCGAAAGCTTATACGGTATGGAAATTCCAGATAAAGAAGTCTATTATTTACTAAAAGCAAAGTGTTCATTAATGGAAAGACTGTTTTCCGTTAAAGAAGGAAATATCATTTTTAAGAGAAAAACTGAGAATTTTTAAAGTTGTATAAAGCGAAAAAGGTTGCAAATCAGGATTTAGATTAGTTCTATTATTTTCTCGATTTTGCAATTGCTTCTGTGAAAAATCCAAAATCTTTAATTTCTCTTTTTGTATTTTCACCATTAACTCGGTTAAAGTACTCAACAATTTGGTCGTATAAGATTTTTTTAAAAGATTCAAACTGAGAAACATCGGTATAATCGCTGATTTCGTTTTGGTATAGGTGATAAAACATGTCGAGTGCTTTTTCTGCTTCTTTCCTCATATCTTCTTTGACAAAATCTTTATCCATTATCGCAATTAAAACCAGGTCAAATTTATTCACAATTATCATCTGAATGGATAATCCTTTAATTGTAATTTCTTCAATCTTTCCCAAACTCTCCGATCCGAATAAGGACAACGCTCCTACAAACGATGAGAGCAACATAGGATTAATTTCAGAATCCAAAATGAGATCTAATAAATAAATACCCGTTTCCTTACAAATAACAATTCCTTTTAAAAGTTTTGATACATCTGATTTTTGAGCTAAGTTAATTTTAGATTACCTTTAACCTGTTATTATGAAGATTTTCAAATTCTCCAATAGGGTAATAAAATTATATAGTTGTTTGTTTAAAATCTTTTATAATTTATCAGACTTTATATTATGGTGATATATACTCCCAGAATTCATAGGACTTTAAGGACTTTTAACTTTTTGTCGGTTATAGCACATTATTAATTTTTCTTTACAGATAAAGACTTGATAGTTTATAATCGATAACTTTATTTTCTTATGAATATTCATTCAATTAAATAATAATATAAGTAGAGCTGATATAAATGAATAAAATTATAGGAATTCCTTCCGATGGACCAGAACTATCCGATACAATATCAGATCATTTTGGTCATTGTCGTTATTTCGTAGGAATCGAAATTGACGAAGGAAAAAATGTGAAAAAGTTATTTTCTTTACAAAATAATGGGCATACAGGTTGTATGGAACCAGTTAATAACATGAAAGAAAGAAAAGTAACAGACATGATTGTAGGGGGAATAGGTGGACGACCATATGCAGGGTTCACTCAATATGGAATTGGATTATTTAAAGGGGTAAAGGGAACTCTGTCTGAGAATATCCAACAATTTTTACAAGGTAATTTGCAATCATTAAATGAGCCCATATGTGCAGGTAGTGGTAGCTCAGATCATAACTGCCAGTAAAAAATTAAAATAAAAAATTATAAAAAAATTATTTTTCTAATTCTTCTCTTATTTTAGATACAGCTGCTTTAAATGCCTTAGTACTTTCGCTTTCAGGATATTTCAATATAAATGGTAAACCCCGATCTCCCTGTTGACTAACTTCGACCTCAAAAGGAATTTTTCCTAAAAATTTAATATTAAAATCTTTGGAAGCCTTTTCTACGCCACCAGGAGGGTAAAGATCAATATATTCGCTACAGTGAGGGCATTTAAAACCGGACATATTTTCAATTATCCCCATGACATGTCTTTCCATTGTTTTTGCCATTACAATTGTTTTACGGGCGTCCATAAGTGCAACTTCTTGTGGAGTGGATACAACAACTACATTCTCATCGGGGATAAGCTGTAAAATATCAAGAGTTTCATCAGAAGTGCCAGGAGGTAAATCGCAGATTAAATAGTCAAGATCACCCCATTTTGCTTCTCCCAAAAATTGTCGGACAGCTGACATTTTCATTGGACCTCGCCAAATTACTGGAGTATCGCTATCTTGCAACAAAAAAGCCATACTAACGACTTTCGTGCGTAATGGGCCATCAACGGGGTAAAACTTCTTTGCGTCCGGGTCAACTCGAGGTCGAACATTAGGATCAATACCTAACATTTTATTTACATTCGGGCCTGTTATATCTACATCTAATATCCCTACGCGTAAACCCACACTTGCCAAGCTCATAGCCAGGTTTACTGCTACAGTTGTTTTACCAACACCGCCCTTCCCTGATATGATCACAATCTTATGTTTTATTTTAGCCATATTATTACGAATATTCACCATTTGCTGGTCCAATACCTCTTGCTTACCTTGGTTCACCGTTTCTTTTAAATCTATATCGGGTATTTCATCTTCTCCCATAATTCATTCACTTTTTCAATTGTCATTTGCTATTATTTTTTTAATTTATGCTAATAATTTTAAAGATACAATTAACTCCTTTAATTTATCGCTAATATTTTGAAAAGGCTTACATGCTTTCAATTATATTTCAGTTTAATTTATCCAGATTTAATTATAAAATTAAAATCATTTATGAATTAATATTCAATAACATAAATATTTTATTTATAAATATTGTAAACTACTCTTTAATAATGTTTTCTAAGATAAAAGAACAGATTTCAAAAAATTGAGCAATCTATAAGAGTTCCACAAAGGAATAGATTTTACTCCAGATCTTTCTCAATTATAAGATCCTCTGAAGGAGTCATTTTTATTTTTCCTTTTAAGTAAAGCGCTACTAAATCTTTTACGAGCATTTTTCCCTCAGGCGCTCTGATTGTTTTAATTTTTAATGAATTTAGTGCCATGGAAGCATTTAACCCCAATTTGCTAATAATCAGCTTTTCGGCGCCATTATTTCTAATAATTTTAGCTGCCAGAGTCCCTGAACTTCGGGTTTCGTCAGCCGCAGAATTTTCAATTACTTTAACTTGCGTAATTTCATTATTATCTAATGTAATGAAAGTAAAACTGTCGCATTTTCCAAATAGGGGATGGACTATTTCGTTTAACCCTCCCTCTCTAAAACTCGGTATTGCTATTATTTCCATTTTAGTATAACCTCTCTATACTAATCTTAAAATTAATTTAATTTGATTTATATTTAACTATATATGTAGTAATAGATTTGAATCATTGACTAATAATTTAAAGACTATTATAAAACCATCTTCAAATCCCAAATAAATTTCTTCTATGCCAAATTTTTTTTGTCAATTTATTTTGGATGATTATTCATTAATTATTTATTCAAACAAAAATTAGTTTAATTATACTTTAAAAGGTGAATTACTAAATGATTAAAATTGCTATTCCAACCTGTGGAAATGGGGGTTTGAATGAGATTATGAATAACCGATTTGGTAGGTGTGATACATTTACACTCGTGACAATTGAGAATAATCAAATATCAGAAGTAGAATCCGTAATAAATCGTGCAAGGGATGAAACTGGTGGAGTTGGAATCCAAGCAGCTCAAATTATAGGCAATCATAACGCCAATGAGGTTATAGTGGACTTTTTGGGTCCTAACGCAGCATTTTCTTTAAAAGCATTAAATATAAAGATTTATCACACACCTGGAGGAGAATTAACTGTAAAAGAATTGATTGATTTGCGTTTAAATAAAAAATTACAGTTAATTACTTCCGCAAATGTAGGAGCCCATCAGGGAATGGGCCGTAGTCGCTGATACCGAAGATAATTCCAACTATGTTAAGGATTATTATTAACTAATATGCGATGAAAAAGAGAAGAAATGGTAAAACCTAAAATCATTTGCGTTACTGGAGGTAAAGGTGGTACAGGAAAAACGATGGTTGCTGTAAATTTAGCTACTATGTTTAAAAATCGGGGATATAAAGTTCTTTTAATAGATGGTGATGTTGAGAATCCCAATACATATCTATTACTAAATGGAAAGCTAAAGAATAAAACGGAAGTTCCTTATTTCCTACCAAAAATATTAGAAGATAAATGCAACAAGTGTGGGTTTTGTGCAGAAAATTGTGCTACCCACGCATTACTATACATTAAAGATTCTATTCCCATTCTTATATCGACAGTTTGTTCTGGATGCAAATTATGCTATAAGATTTGTCCAACTAATGCTATAGAAGCTGATTTAAAAGTTATTGGATGGATTTATACTTCTTCTGCATTTGATATAGATCTATTTATAGGCGAATTAAAACCATCAGAAGCACGCTCAGCAGCAGTTGTTAAAACATTGATGAAGACATTAGAAAAAGACATAATAACAGATCAAAACAAATACGATATAGTCATATTAGATACTGCCCCCGGGGCTCATTGCGATGTGGAAGAGTTAATTAACCAAGCTGATTTAGTAATACCGGTTACCGAACCAACGAGATTTGGAAAGTTGGACCTATTAAGAATTATAGAATTGATCAATTTATTAAATAAAGAATATCGAGTAATTGTAAATAGATCGTCGTTATTAGGGTATAAAGAGAAATTTTTACTAGATTTAGAGGAAAAAGGTATAGAAGTTTTAGGTGATATCCCCTTAGACGAAGATATTGTAAGTTCATATTGCCAAGGTATTCCTTTAATGGAAAGTAGCAGAAATTCTGATAAGAATGGGATGGGATACAAATCGTTTAACGAAATTTTTGAGAAACTAATGGAGTGGGGTGAATTTTCAAAGTGAATAGAAAGAAGATTGCCGTTATCTCTGGAAAAGGAGGAGTAGGAAAAACTTCGCTCGTAGCTTCGCTAGCTAGTATAGCTCATAAAGCTCATGATGTTAATCTAATAGTATTAGATTGTGATGTCGATGCCCC
Source organism: Candidatus Nanopelagicaceae bacterium (assembly GCA_035530895.1). Taxonomy (GTDB): domain Archaea; phylum Asgardarchaeota; class Lokiarchaeia; order Sigyniarchaeales; family SOKP01; genus SOKP01. Next base: position 2,599 of record DATKTW010000150.1, on the reverse strand, counting down.
TAATTTAGCCCTCATATTACCACCTAAGTCTAAGGAAGATGTAATAACCCAAGACATGTATACTACAAAAAAAGCCACATTCTTAGAAGAAAAATGCGTACAATGCAAGCAATGTTATGACGAGCATTTTTGTGAATTTAACGCGTTGAATTGGGACGAGAATAAAAATATTCCTATTATCGACTATTTAGCGTGTGAAGGGTGTGGAGCGTGTAAAGTTTTATGCCCTGAAAGTGCTTTTGAAATTAATCCAGTTAAAAGCGGAGAAATAATATCTTATGAAACCAGTAGCGGATTACCTTTAATTTATGGAAAAACTAAATTGGGAAGTACTACTTCTGGTTTATTGGTTTCAGAAGTTAAGGAACACGCCCAAAATCTCAAAAAATATAATGAAACAAATCTAATTCTAATTGATGGTCCACCAGGAATAGGCTGTCCCGTAATTGCTACAGTTTCAGGTTTAGACTATATAATTGCAATAACAGAGCCAACACCTTCAGGTTTGCACGATTTAAAACGAGCACTTGAAATGGTTAACCAGTTTAACATTCCTTTCGGGATTGTGATCAATAAAGCAGATTTAAAAAGCGCATCTCAAAAGCAATTAAACAGATATATTAAAAAATCGAATCATGAAATTTTAGGCAGAATTAACTTCGATCTGTCTATACCGGAAGCAATGTCTTACGCAGAACCTGTTGTAGCTTATGCCCCAGAATCAGTATCCAGTCAGGCAATTAACAAAATATACACAAAATTAAAGCACATTCTCTCAAAATTATAACAAAATTAAAAAAAAAGAAGTAGAATTAAAATTATTTTTTAACTAAAATCCAAGTTCTTTTAGTTTTTGCTTATTTTGCATCCATATCTGTGGTGTAATAGGGTAATACTTCCAATATATGAATGTACATATCGCTAATATTATAGCAGGTATGACGCTCATATGAAGGCGTACCCCGAGCTTTGCTAATTCTGTTTGAACGGTTTGACCTTCTACGAATCCAGTAAGCGTATGGACAATCGCAAAAGTTGCAATTTGAACTCCTCGAGACAGCCTTGAGAAGAATGCTTGAACCCCTATAGTCGCTCCTCTTACATCTGATTTGGTTATTATCATTCTTTCATCCATAACATCTGCTAAGTATATTGTCATTAATGCCCAGAAATTCCCCATCATAAACCCTAGAATTGTAATGTAAATTAGAGAATCGATAAGTCCTACATAAAATGTGGTTAGTAAGGCTGCGAGGGTTAAAGTCACACCACCGATGACAGCGGTTTTTTTGTTATTTCTTATTTTCTTAGCAAGAAATATCCACACTATTGCTCCTATTATTGCTCCTTGAAGGAAAAATGCAAAAAGGAGGATGGTATCGCCTTCTGGATTGGATCCACCTAACACAATTTGAACGGCGTAAGGAATTGAGCCAGTTAACGAACCAGTTACGACTTGAAATCCAAAAAATAAGATAATGTATATAACAAAGCTTTTTTGCTTCAAGGACGATTTAAGCGTGCTTACAAAACTTTCTCTTTCAACTTTACTTACAAAGTATCTATCCTTAATTTCCTTGTTCTCATACATTCCAGGAAGGAATAATATTGCCATCGTTGCAAGTATGCCAACGCACAACCAAGCTAATGGGATATAAGTAACAGGATTTTTTAGAGTAATTATTAACGGAGGAATTATACTTGCAAAAGGAAGAGCTAAAATTGATAGAGGTGTGCCCCAACCTCTTGCTTTTCTACGCGCTGAATCAGTTCGAAATTTATCTGGGAAGAGTGCGTCAACATTAACGAAACATAGTGTCGTTATAGTATCAAATAAACAGGTCGTAAATACGATCCATCCAAAAAGCACCCAAGGATTTGAAGTATCGTAAGTAGGTGGCATGAACAATAGAACAAATACAAAGTTTGCAGGTAGAATTCCTATTACAATCCACGGAAATCTTTTTCCAATCTTTTTTGTGAACTTGAAAATACGATCAGTTAAAAATCCAACGAGAGGATCGTTGACAGCGTCCCAAAGCGTAAAAATTATCATAGCAAAAGCGATATAACCCGCACTTAATCCCACTGCGACTTCATAAAAGAAGAATACATAAGAACCAAAAACAGACCAAGCAAACATGCTCCAAAAACCGGCAGAACTATACGAAAGAATGTTTAATACTGACGGTGTTTTGAATGTACTTTCAGTTTTTTCAGCCATTTTTATTTAACTCCTTTTTTACTTATAGTTTTTCTTTTTAAATTTGATGTTAAAATATATTATGTGGAATTTCTATATAAAGATTTGAGTCATTTATTAACAAATTGAAGAAATAAAAAAAAGATAAATTTTAATCTTAAAAGCATCTTAATAGATTTTCGGCTTTTCTGGTGGATTTCCTAACATTTCTGAGGTTAATTGCTGGAAGTTATCAAAATGCCCAGGTAGGGTTTTTTGAACAAAAAAGGCTTCAGATGCTTTTAAATCAACTTTACTTCCAATTGCTGCTGCCATCGAGCGATAAAGTCTATTTGCGTATTTTGTAAGTTTCCTAAGTTCATCTGGAGAAACATTGGCAGGATCGATTTTTGGGGC
>DATKTW010000149.1:0-22347 GCA_035530895.1 Candidatus Nanopelagicaceae bacterium | reverse complement strand
TGCATATGAAATGAAAGTTTCGATTAACTCTGACATAGAAATCCTTGGGGAGATTATAAATAGAAATTGGGAAGCTCAGAAATCTCTTCACCCCTTAATGATTAATCCCGTAGTAACTAAAGCAGAAAAAATTGCTAAGAGTAACGGTGCGTTAGGGTTTAAGTGTAATGGTGCAGGTGGAGGTGGATCAGCTACTATTCTAGCTGAGTGTGGTCAAGTATATCAGATCAAAAAAAAATTAATTGAAAACGGTTATACAATATTACCATGTAAATTAAATTTTACTGGTGTAAGAAGTTATGACTAGTATGGCTTTATTGAATGAATAAACTAATTCTACACTAATTTACAACTGTTTATCTTTAATTTATATTAGAGAAGATGCAAAAGTTTGAGCTTTTTATAGTTTTAATTTAAAAATCTATCATGGGAATTCCCGATCACTCAGCAATAGTATCAAAAATAAAACCAGCAACTGAGAAAGCGAATATTCACAATCTCTTTATCTTTAACAAATCTGGAATATGCATCTATGGTTTAAATCTCACAAATCTTTACCCTATAGAGCAAGAACAGCTTATCTCTTCATACTTTACCGCCCTAATGTCGTTCACCAAAGAATTGATTGGAGAAAAAATTAAAACCTTAGAAATTTGCGGTGGAATTAAATTGGTAGTATTTGAAAAAAAATCATTATTTTACAGTATTCTTTGTAGTACAATTGAAAGTTTAGAATTTCTTGAAGATTTAATTTCTAAAATTGAATCGCAATTTTTGATTTATGTTAATAAAAATAACATTAAGACAGATTTAGAATATGTTTACGACGAGCATTTAAACTACCTCATAGAGGATATTATCAAGGAGCCTTTTAACAACGAATTCGATATCGTTCAACAAAAAGAGGTAATAAATTTCCTTATCGACTTTAAGTCAAACGACGATATTAAAGGTGTTATTCTTTTAACTCATAGAGGAAATGTAATTTACTCTTCAATAAATGACAACATGTTGAAACCATTCTTAAAAGAAGTGGATTTTAGGGTGAAAATATCGAATAATTCTATTTTAAAATTATTTTATACTTCTAAAAACAAGGAGTTAATTTTTTCTGAAAATGTTAACGATTTGTTTATAGTTATTCTTATTTTTGAAAGTAAAATTAGATTTGGAATAGCTGAGTTTTATTTACAAAAAGTTATAAGGAAAATTAAGAACCTTATTGGAATGTAACTAATGATGGGGTTAAGTTAATACAGCATAATCTGAAACCTTCGCACTTGAAATGGAGAAACTGTAAACAACGGTTCCTTATTATTTATAAAATACAAATTAAAATATCATAATAAATAATAAAATGTAAAAACCTAAAGTGAAATTTAATATGACCAAATCAGAAGAGGGATTAAAATCAGCATTTGCTGGTGAATCCCAAGCCAATAGAAAGTATTTAGCTTTTTCGAAAAAAGCTAAGCAAGAAGGTTTTCCCGGTGTAGCACGCCTATTCCAGGCTGCTGCTGCCGCCGAAACAGTACACGCCCATAATCACCTACGGGTTTTAGGAGGCATCAAATCAACCGCTGAAAACTTAAAAGAAGCAATTGAAGGAGAATTTTATGAGTTTACTAAGATGTATCCGGATTTCATAGAAGAAGCAATAACTGATGGAAACGAGAGCGCTAAACGTTCTTTTAATTACGCTAATGAAGTAGAAAAAGTACACCATGAATTATACAAAAAAGCATTAGAGTTAGTGGAAAATGGGAAAGATCTAGAAGATAAATCAATGTATGTCTGCGCTGTTTGCGGATACACTCATCAAGGAGATCCTCCAGATACATGTCCTGTCTGTAATTCTCCTAAAAAAGTTTTTGATAAAATCGATTAGAAACTTTTCTTTTTTTTTAAATTGACCAAGGCTTATAACCATCCTGTATTTTACGGAAATAATCATCAATTGAGAATCCCAATTCCTTTTCAACTCTTCGCAACGCTCCCATAGTTGCTCCATTAGCGTAATACCGTAAGAGCAATTTGGAAATAGAAGAATCGCCTAAGGAGATAAGTGCCTGTAATCTCGCAGCACTGATTGTTCTTTTTACATCTTTGAATTTAATTTTAATTGAATAGAGTCTTCTTAATTCATTTTCTAATGTTTTAAATCTCTCTAATAAAATATTTAGATTTTCAGATAAATAATAATGGCATTTATTCTCATATGGAGTGTTTAACTTAGGAACGAATGGGTTAATATTTACTTTTAGTTGATTTCCAGTAAATCCTAACTTTTCAATAGACTTTAAGAGAGTGACTATATCTAAAATGTCGTCATCAGTTTCCCCGGGTAATCCAATTAGAAAATATAATTTTATATTTTTAATTTTGGACTTACGAATCATCTCTATTGAGTGTAAAATTGAATCGTTAGAAACTTTTTTGTTTAAGTCATATCTTAGTGAATCATTACCAACTTCAGGAGCTATTGTAATAGTTTTTATATCGCTTCGCTCAAGGATTTGAATAATTTGGGGTGTAATATGTTCAATTCTTATAGAAGGTATGCTAATGCGTTTACCAGATTTAAGTATAAACTCACAAATTTCAGAAAATCTGGGATGTGAAGAGACACATGAACCTATAAGGCTAAATTTTTCAAAATTTGAATATTTCAATCCATTTTTAATCGATTTGATAATTTCATCGTAACTTTTATTTCTGAAAGGATAGTTATGAAAAGAAGATAAACAAAACTTACAGCGAAAAGGACACCCCCTATTTATTTCAACTAAATAGTTCTCTTCAAAAATTTTTTTATTATTTTCACTTTTCGATAATAATTGATATGCTGGAGTAGGTGATTGATTCAAATTTTCCAATACTGCGCGATTTGTAGGATTATCTATACTTGGAATATAAATACCTTCAATTTTTGTAACCTTGTTAAAAAAATCCTCAATAGAATAATTTCTAGATTTGAAATCTAAGAATTTATCAAAAAAATCTTTCAGGTTTGGCTCTGCATCTCCAATAAAAAAAAGATCAAACACTTTGCTCATTGGTAAGGGATTAGAGGTTATAGCAGGACCACCACCTATTATTAGAGGATAACCTTCTGAATTTCGAGATATATGGCTTAATCGCTTTTCGGATTCCAAAGGAATTTGTGCTTTCTCCAGAATCCATAAGATGTTTTTGAAATCGTTTTCATAATGAACGGAAAATCCTAGAACATCAAAATCTGTAGGTAATAATCTATTTTCAATGCTTCGAATGCGATTAATAGAGGAGTAATCATCAGACGCGGGATATTTTATATTTTCTGGAAGGAAAAATCGTTCACAAGCATAATTTGGATTAGAATTAATCATAAAGTAGAGCAATCTAATAGAATAAGAGGACATACCCATTTTATATGTATTTGGATATATTAATCCAAATGATAAATCAATTTTTCTCCAATCTTTGATAATTAGGCTTTCTTCAAACATACAGAAATTACCATGATTCGTTAGAACATTGTACGATCAAGAATCTCGCTCTAGTACTTTTAATGATTTCTTAATTTCTTCAACAATTAAAGGTAAAACTCTCCCAATTTTATGGTGAATTACAACTTCTGCTTTCTCATCTAAATCTGTTCGCTGATCATTTACGATGATTAATTTTCCCTTTTCTCTTAAAGTATATAATGGTAAATCACACGCAGGAGCAACTGAAAGAGAGGAACCTGCAATTAGCATTACATCCGCTTTCTGAGCTAACGCTTGAGATTGATACATCTCGAACCGGGGTAGACCTTCACCGAACAAAACAACAGAGGGTTTAAGGGGGGCAGCACAAAAATCACAGCTAGGTCCTTCTTTCTTCTCTCTTTTTAATTTTCGATAAATTTGTTCTTTTGTATATGATGCTTTACATCCTAAGCAGCTAAACCTGTTGATACTTCCGTGGACTTCATAAACTATTACAGAACCGGCTTTTTGATGAAGTTCATCTACATTTTGAGTGATTACCGCTTTCAATATATCCAAATTTTCGAGTTCTGCAAGAGCGTAATGCCCTAGATTTGGTTTTGCTTTGAATAGATTTGGAGCAATCTTCTGAGCCATTTCCCAAAATTTAGCTGGATTTTTAAGAAACCCTTGAATGTTTCCATAAATTTCTGGTTTGTATTTTTCCCAAATACCTCCCTCGCTTCTAAAATCCGGAATTCCTGATTCTGTAGAGATTCCCGCACCAGTTAACGCTATTGCTTCTTTTGAATTAAGAAGTATATTTGCTGCTTGCTGAATTTTCTTTTTTTCAAGTAAATTAATAATTTTCATGTACTTTGGTTAAAATTACTCGATTAAGAATTGAGTATCTATACAATACTCTAATGGCTTGATTATTTTTATTATATTTTTAGAAATTATTAAAAGTTAATTGTTATTGAAGTACAGAAAAACTATAAAATTTCTAAAATTAAAATATATCTTATATCTTTTTATTTATACTTAATTTAAACGAAAAGAATTAAATTTTTCATTAATTTAAATTCTTAAAGGGATATATTAAGCATTTAACTATTTTTTCTTAAGAAAATGATATTATTTTTAAAAAAAAATAATTAGATTAATCTTTATAATTTGATGCAAATATATTTTCTTCAGTATTTTTATCAAATAAATGGATTTTTTTATCATTAAAAGTTAGATAAACTTCGTCACCAGTATTAAGACTATCCATTTTTCTAAGAACAGCAATTAATATTTTTTCACCTAAATCTAGATGTATTTCAAATTCTCTCCCCATTGGTTCTATAATATCAATGTTTGCTTTAATTGAATTGCTAGCATTTTGTTTTGATATTAAAACATCTTCAGGTCGAATGCCTAATATTATTTTTTTATTATTCATTTTTTTGATTTTTTCCAATTCATCTGATAATTTATATTTAGTAAAACCAAGATCTATGCATGTATATCCATTTTCTTGTTTTAAAACACCATCTATCATGTTCATTGGAGGACTACCAATAAATCCCGCAACAAAAAGATTTTTAGGAACATTATAAATAATATCTGGTTTACCTACTTGTTCTATTTTTCCTTTGTTTAAAATTGCTATTGTAGTTCCCATTGATAGTGCTTCTATCTGGTCGTGAGTTACATAAATAATTGTAATTCCTAATCTCTTATGCAATCTCTTAAGTTCGGCTCTAGCAAAAACTCTCAATTTAGCATCAAGATTAGAAAGAGGTTCATCCATCAAAAATACATTAGGCTCCCTAACGATTGCCCTTGCTAAAGCTACTCTTTGTCGTTGGCCACCACTAAGTTGTTTTGGCTTCCTTTCTAGAAGATCTTCTATTCCAAGACTTTTTGCGGTATCAAAAACTCTTTTTTTAATTTCCTCTCTACTTAGATTTATAATTTGTAACGGAAAGGCAATATTTTTAAAAACAGTCAAATGAGGGTAGATAGCATAGTCTTGAAAAACCATAGCAATATTTCTATCTTGAGGTCTTTCAATGTAATTCCTCTCAGCGCTAGTAACCAAATGGTCTCCAAACCATATTTCACCTTCTTCAGGTTTAATTAACCCTGCGATACTAAAGAGAGTTGTTGTTTTTCCACAACCAGATGGTCCAAGTAATATAAATAGTTCACCATCGTTTATATCTAAGTTAATCTTATCCAGTGCATAAATATCTCCATATTTCTTTACTAAATTTCTTATTTTTACATTTGGCATAATATAACCTCTAACCTTTTACTGCTCCTGCCATTAATCCTTGCATTAAATATTTACCTAACACAACAAAAATAAGTAAAATAGGTAAAGAATACAAAAAAGTACCCGCCATTGTATTATTCCAAGCAGTTTCAGTTCCTCCTGCCATATTTGATAAGGCAAATGAAGCTGGTTCGAAATTTGCCCCTGTAAGTATCAGAGCAAAAAGATAATCATTCCAAATACTAGTAAACTGAAACACTCCAGCAACAACAAAGGGTAAAGGAGATAATGGAAATATAAGCCTTCTATATATCGCCATTATTCCCGCCCCATCAGTTTTAGCCGCATTTATTAAACTCTCTGGTATCGATTCATAATAACTTCTAAAGAGAAGTGTCGTCATAGGAATTCCATAGACTGAATGTACTAATATCATAGCCCACATTGTATCATATATTCCCAAATTTCTTATAGTAATAAAAAGAGGAATTATAATAGACTGATATGGAAGGAAAATTCCTAAAGTAAGAAGAAGAAATACAGTATTAGAACCTTTGAACTTTAATTTAGTCAATACAAAACCACATATAGAACCGAGCAAACAAGAAAAGATAGTTGCTAGAGTAGTAAATAGAACGGAATTTATTAAAGGTTGTTGCAATTCCTGCCAAGCATAAATAAAAGGTTCGAATGTTGGAATTGTAGGTGGAGCAAGTGGTGATGTTAATGATAAATCTGCTTGAGTTTTAAAGGCAGACATAATACCGGACCAAAGTGGTATTACCGTTACAATTAAGGCAACTATTAAAACATTATAAAGTATTACACGTTTTATTATTTGCTTTATTTTTGATAATCTAAAAACCTTGGAACTGTGAATCTTTTCCCATTTTAAATCATCTATTACGTCTAACGTTTCAGTTTGGTTTACTTCATGTGAACTCATTTCTTATTACCTCTTCCTATATGTTATATAAAGGTAAGGAATTACAATTACCATGACTATTAAAAATAATGTTGTTGCAATTGCAGAGCTATAAGCAAATTGATTTGATTTAAAGGCTAATTTAAATACAGTAATTGGTAAAATTGTAGTTGCCCAACCTGGACCTCCATCGGTTAATATCCATATAAAATCAAACGCTTTTAAGGAAAATATCATAAGAATAACGAAAGCTGTAAAAGTCGATGTCTTAATTTGTGGGATAATAACACGTGTATATAGTCTAATACCAGACGCACCATCTATTTGGGCAGCCATAATATGTGATTGTGGAACAGTTCTTATTGCTGCTAAAAAAATTAACATTATGTAACCAGAAAATTGCCAAACTAAAGCGAATGAAACACTGAAAAGTGCTATATCTGGATCACTTATCCAAGCCATCTTTAAAGATCCAAGGCCAAATAGATCTAATATAAAATTAATAACACCATCTTCAATAAACATCCATTGCCATAAATAAGCAGTTACAATGAATGAAAGCGCATAAGGTAATAAATATATTGTCCTAAAAACACTCTCTTTCCTGATTTTTTGATCTAAAAGTATTGCTAAGAAAAGTCCAATAACAATACTAGACGGTATAAATACAAGCATAAAGACAAGATTGTTTGTTAAAGATGTCCAAAATATTGGATCATCAAGCATTCTGAGATAATTTTCAAAACCTACAAAATTATTAGTTTGAATTAATCCCTGCCAATCTGTCATTGAGACAACAATATTCCATACTATAAAATAATATACAAAATATGCTACAAGTATACAACACGTAACGAAAATTAATCGAATAATTAATTTATCTCTAGCAAATATGTTATTTATTATTTCTTTTGAAAATTTACGCTTTTTTTTATTTTTAAAATCTTCAATTTTATCTATCTCTTCACTTATTTGTTCCAATTTAACACCTTACTATTTTTTGAGTAAATTTAATCTTACTAAAATAATATAAAAAAAAAAGTTTTAGAATTTATTTTATAAACTCCATGTTTTTGTAAAATCACTGCTATATGTAGCCGCTAGGGCAGCTATAGCTGTAGCTGTTGCAGAGGCGGTAGCTGAACCTGAGGTTAATGCTCCGATTAAAGGAGACAAATCAGTATTAAATGCTTCTGGAGCACCACTACCATGAACTACACTTGGAAACATGTAAGTAACTGTAGAAAAGTCTACTAGAGCAGATTGTTGATAAGCCCCGTATTTAGAAACATTTGCATCAGTTCGAGCGGATATTGAACCTTTTAGAGGATTAAAGGCATCTTGTCCATCTTTTGAAGCAACCACTCCTAACCAGTTATTTACAGCAGTTGGATGAAGAATATTTTTTGGTTTTTCAAAACAATCTACTACTAGACCATACATAGTACCTGTTCCTGGCACTCCGATAGTTCCATAGTCAACACCATGATCCCATCCTGCTTGGTAAAACTCTCCGTTTGCCCAATCACCCATAATTGAAAAGGCAGCAGTTGGTGTTGCGGCAAGCAATTTAGCGATAGCACCATCCCATGATAATCCATTCCAATCAGAATTAATATAAGTAGTAAGGTTTTCATAGATTTCACAGGCAGTGAGTAAATCAGCGTAATGGGTTGCTGAACCACTATCAATCTCTCCATTTATCCAAGCTTCATAGGTATCAATGCCTACACTAGCAAGAACTTGTTCAAAAGCATGTGCAGCAGTCCATTGTTCTCCCATTGCGACCGGTTTTGTAATACCATTGGTACCATTGGCTATTAAGGTGTCACATGCTGCCCAAAAAGCTGACCAAGTCGTAAGTGTTAATGGATCTATTCCACTATATTGAAGTACTTTAGCATTATACCATAATACGTTACTTCTATGAATGTTAACAGGGACAGCGTAGTAATGACCATCAGGTCCTTTACTTATATCTTCTACAACATCAGGAACTGCAGCTTTTAACGCTGTTGTCCAGATATGATCTATATTATCTAATAAACCGGCGTCGTAAAATATTGTCCACTCATAACCGTTATGAATTTGGAATGTATCTGGAGGTTGTCCTGCAAGCATCAACGTTTTAATCTTTACTCTCATTTCAAAACCTCCTCCTCCGGCAATTTGGACCGAATAGACAGTTGTAGTGGGATGAAGAGCTTCAAATTCACCTATAAGCGCTCCAATTGCTGCTGCTTCCCCTCCTGATGTCCACCAGTGGTATATTTCAAGTGCGTCCACTTCTCCTTCTGGAGTGGGGGCCAAAATAACATAAGTTACTCCTGCAACTATTCCAGCTGTAGCTATTACTGCGATTAAAACAATAATTATAGTCTGTTTTTTTGGTTCCATTTTATATCATTTCTTTTTTTTTATCTTTTATAAAAATTGATACTCATTTTTAGTTAGATATGAAGGAATGTTTTCTTTAATTTTTAACACTTTCGTCCATCTATCAAATTTCAATAATATATTAATAATAACAATAGTTATCATGAAAAAAGTTAAAATTCTCTATTTTTTGCCTTATGTTGTTTATAGAATCGCGGTAAGAGATAATAAAGGTAATCCTTTATATGATCATGACTGGACAGACATGAATATAACCGAAACTGTTTTTTCAGGTTTTCTTAATACCATTGAGATAATGAGTGAGGAAGTAATGCATGTTGGAGGAATCCTTGATATAAATCTAAATGAAGGAATTCTTCTTGTGACCAGATATGAATATATAACTGTTGGATTACTTGCATCTAAAACATCCAAATTATTAAGAGATTGTGTTAATAATTTTACCCATGATTTTGAAAATAAATTTAAAATGCTTCTCAAAAAATCTTGTATAGATATGAAAGAATATAAATCAGCTTATGAGTTTATAAATAAATACTTCTCAATTATTCCATATCAAAATATTAAGAATAAAAACCAGCTTATGACATTATCAGCTAAATATCATGAATTGCCAAAACAGATTGAAAATAAATTTAAAAATATTTTTGAAAACGAAGATGAATATGAAAATGTTTTAAATGAATTAATTAAAATTCCATGTTCAAACCCTTCTGAATTTTTTGATCTCTATGATGAATTAAAACATGAAATTAATGAATTGGAATTGAAAGAATCAAAGGGAAGAAGAAGAAAAAAAATATTTAGAATAATTGAAAAAAGAATGTTTAAAGAGCAATTGCTTGTTAATCTCTTCAATAATAATATCCTTTTTTATTTTATAATGAAAATTTTATCAAATTAACTAAATTTTCAAAAAACCAAAAAAACACATTCTCAATTAATTTTAAGATTATCATTTAATTTGATGGAAAATTGTATTGTAAGGATAGATTTTAACTAAATATCTCTTAGTTTTCAGCTATTTTTATTATATTTATAGAAATTATTAAAAGTTAATTGTTATAGAGGTACAGAAAAACTATAAAATTCCTAAAATTAAAATATATCTTATATTTCTTTTATTTAAACTTAATTTAAAAGAAAAGAATTAAATTTTTCATTAATTTAAATTCTTAAAGGGATATATTAAGTATTTAACTATTATTTTCTTTAGAAAATGATTACTGGTTTCTCTATAATCATAGATGATGATGTGTTATATATTTCAAATGAAAACAAGTATCCAACATTTGAAATTGTATTATTTGTACAGAAATTAATAAGTAGCCTTAATCCTAAAAATTTCTGGCGGCTAACTGACATCTATTTCGAAGGAGAGACTAGTAAAGAACGAATGATAATAAAACACCTTGTCACTGAGAATGATCAAAACCTTTTTTATTGTATTACAGGTGATTTCCTTTCTAATTCTGAAGAAGTATCTAAGCTCATGACAGAATATTACGAAAAAGTTACAGTGAACTATGAAACGGCAGAAATTATTCAAAAAGCCTCAAAAAATTCTGAGTTTTCAAAAATTATCAAGCTTATTACTGGTTATCTATGGGATAAATATAGAGAGCCATTGGAAGATGAAAAAATCGAGCTAAAATGTTCTGATACGGAAAACAAAATAATTTATTGTGGAATTTCTTTTCAAGGATTGCCAATTATTTCACAATTATACGACAAAACGCTTCTATACAACTTTCACAGAGAAATCACGAACGAAAATATAGAATTATTTAGCTCAAATATTTCAGCTAAATTAGCCACGATAGCTATGAATACTCAAATTAGGGCTAAAACTAATATAAAAGAAGTTCATTTTGATGATTTAGGGGATAATGGATGCAAAAAAATAATACACTATAGTAATATTAACAATTACTCCTTAGATTTCATTGCTTCAGGGGATTTTGTTAAAATTAAAGAAATTTTCAAACAATTGAAGGATAATATCTCGCAGGAACAAGTTTTAAAAAATGATTTCATGGGTGATTTAAAACCATATAGATATTTAAAAACTCATCTCGATGATATGATCCTTCAATTTGATCAATAATTCCTAAATAAAATGCTTCTTTCTTATCCATATGAAGGCTGTTATTTTAGCAGCAGGAAAGGGTACACGGCTTGATCCCATCACATCTACGGTTCCAAAACCAATGATTCCTATTGGAGGTAAACCGTTATTAGAACATGCTTTATTAAACTTAAGAGATATCGGAGTTCAGGAAATTTTAATAATCGTCGGATATAAAGAAGAGATTATCAAGAATTATTTTGGTAATGGGCTATCTAAATTGAATGTTAAGATCGAATATGCTACGCAATTAGAACACTTAGGAACTGCTCACGCGGTTGGTTTTGCTAAAGATTTCGTAGGAGACGATGACTTCTTACTAATGTATGGTGATTTATTAACAGATCCACAAGTATTTAAAGAAGTTTTGGAGATTTACAAGAAAAGTAGCTGCGAAGGATTGATTACTTTATTTGAAGTCAACAATCCACAAGAATATGGGATTATTTCATTGAACAAAGAAGCTTATGTTGAAAAAATAACTGAAAAACCTTCCGTAGATTTAAATCTCGGAAATCTAGCGAATGCCGGAATATTCATCTTTAATCCTTTAATATTCAAAGCAATAGAATTAACAGAGTTATCCATACGGAATGAATATGAGTTTACTGATTCAATGCAAATCATGATTAACCAGTTAAAGGGAAAAATTAAAGGGTATGTTATAAAAGATTTATTCTGGAGTGATATAGGATTACCTTGGCACCTTTTAGAAGCAAATGAATTTATTTTAAAAAGAATGAAATCCAGTTTAGAAGGAAAACTTGAAGAAAATGTAAATGTGTCAGGGAAAGTTTCCATCGGCAAAAATACATTAGTCAAATCTGGTACATACATTCAAGGGCCTTGTTATATTGGAGAAAAATCCATAATCGGTCCAAATGCGTATATACGACCATACACCTATATCGGTAATGATTGTCACATAGGAATGTCTGAGGTTAAGAATTCGTTAATTTTCTCAAATACCTCCATTCATCATTTTAATTATATTAGTGATTCGATAATATGTGAAAACGTTAATCTCGGCGCAGGTACGAAAATATCCAATCTAAGATTTGATAATAAAAGTATTTCAATGATTATCAATGAAAAACCTATCAATTCAGGTAGGAGAAAATTAGGTGCAATTATCGGACCTAACTCGCGAACGGGAATTAATTCCAGCATAATGTGTGGTAAAAAAATCGGGCGAGATTCGATAATAGGCGCTCAAACACTCGTAAACGAGGATGTTCCGTCAAATACTTTATTCTACCAAGATGAAAACGGGATAATAAAAAAACCTAGAAAAATATGATATAACAGGATTTAAAAATCCTAAAAACAATACTAAACGCTAAAATTGTATCAATTATTCAGAGGATTCTTCTTTAACTTCATCCGAATCACGTGAAATATCATTTATGGGAGGCTCTGGTTTTTTATACGCTTTATTCTTAGTAAGCTTCTTTACATTTATTCGCTCTGTTCTTTTAATGTCGCTTTTTCGAGATCGTTTGACATCAACTTCGACTAAATCAAAGTCTTCATCTTGAGTTACGTATACTGTATCCTCTCCCCCCTCTGGAACGCTTACCAATTTACATTTAATGATTGAACAGTTCGATAGCGGATAAATGGTTTTAGCAATTCTTAAGATTTGATTGGTAAATTCAGAATAAATCATTCCAGTAATGAACTTCTCATGGTTTAATGTTTTTGCGAACTCTTTTAAAATTTCTCTCATGATTTTGCGAATTATAATTTGTTGCGAACTTCGGGCTTGTTTTAGAGTAGTGCATATAATCGTTAATCTATAGGTATAATTATCTTTAGTAGTTAGATTAATTATGGTTTGAATCTTAGAACTTCCTCTTCCGATTAAGGATCTAACATAATCGTTAGTATATGAATGCCCTAAAAACTCAGATTGTGCTTGCTTTGCTTCTTGATTGACTTGGACTACTTTGAATTTCAGTTTTAAACTTATATCTTCGTAACGATTCGTAAAATCATATAGTAGGGTTTCAATGGTTCTTCCTTTAATAGTATTATCCATTCCGATTATATCTCCAATAGGTTTAAAGTTGAAGCTTTTTGGGGCGATGATAGTGTACCATTCTTTATCTTTAAATGTTACTCTCCTTAACTTTGGCTTCTTTTTTTTTGCTTTCTGACTCATACCTTATGTCTACCTCATCACAATTGTCCTAATTCTATCCGGATCGTATTTGAAATCAGGTTCGAGCACTTTCTTTTCCTTATAATATTTTATCAACCTATATATCTTACTCTCTGTTCTTTGTAGTCCTTTCTTTGAGTCCAAATCCTTATGGTTTAACTCTAAATGTTTTCTTAATGTAAGCGCTTTTTTTACTAAATTAGTTAAGTCTTCTGGTAGAGGAGCTTCAATTTCATTTTCTTTAAAAATTTGTGAAATAGATTTACCGGTAACTACTTTCACTAAAGGGACACCATAAGAATCTCTTAATATCACGCCTATTAGGGATTGAGAAAAACCCTTTCTAGCTAGTTTAATGACCTCGTTTTCTACTTCTTCAGAAGAAAGTTCAACCCACGCAGGTTTTTCTAATCTAGCTGGGCGTGTACTTCCAGATCTCCCTTTCTTTCTTGAGTGCATTCGAGCCATTTTATGCGTCCTAGTTTATGAATAATTTAATAATAGTAATTTTATTGATGAACAATATAAAGAATCATGTAAATTAAAATTTTTGAATTTAATATTTAAAACCTTATTAATCTAAATATATCATAGGAAATTATTGTACTTATGAAACAAGAAAAAGAAACAATTTACTTTATAACTGGGAATAACCATAAGTTTGAGGAAATTAAAAAATTATTCCAAAAGGAAGAATTAGATTACGACTTAAAGCAGAAAACTGCTGCAACTATTGAGATTCAAGCATCTAATATTAAAGAAGTCGCTCTCTTTAAACTTAATAGCGTAAAATCTTTTTTTAGTAACTCTTATTTTGTTGAGGATGCGGGGTTTTTTATTGATGTTCCTCTCAAAGGATTCCCAGGAGTATATTCCAAGTTTGTATTAAATACCATAGGTAATAAAGGTATATTGAATCTCATTAACGATTATTCGAACACTGCTGCTCATTTTGAAGCTGTAATAGCACTATATTTTCAACCATTAGATAAAATATTTATCTTTGAGGGATCAGTTGAGGGTAAAGTTTCAAAAGAAATTAGAGGTTCAAGTGGATTTGGTTATGATCCTATTTTTATTCCTAATGAATTGCCTAACACTACATTTGCTGAATTATCTATAGAAGAAAAAAATTCTATTTCACATAGAGCGAGAGCTTGGCAAAAACTGTTAAATTTTCTCAAGGAGCACCATTAATTATTTTAAAAAGTTTGACGGAATATGTCCATTACAGATTGTCTACTTAGTTTAATGAGGATTAAATACATCCCCAATATCCCGAAAAAAATGGATATAGAGAACACTCTAAATAAGACATCCAAAGGGATTGAGAAGACAATAGGCATTTCTGTTATAAGTCCTAAATTCGTTTCCATTAAGTAAGCACAATAGGTGCCGATTAAAGTTCCCATCGTACCACTACTCAACATAATAATCAAACTTTCAACCAAGAAGAGATTCCTTACGTTTCTTGTTTTCATACCCATAGACCTTAAAATACCAATTTCAAATTTTCTCTCCAACATTATTGCGTACATTGTGCTTACTAAACCAAAAATTGCAATAACAATTGCAAACCAAAGTACAACTTCCATTAAACTGCTTTGTCGTTCAAACATAGATTGCATTATAATTACTTTTGTTATCGCATCGTCAAGAAAATAATCTTTCCCTGCAGTTACATCTCTTACATCCTCTTTAGTATCTTCAATTATGACCTCAGAATCATCCTTAAGCTTAATAAAAGCTTTATCAACAACCATTTTTGCGTTCCATTGATCTTTAACATTCATTAACCTCATATAGTTTTCTAAAGAAACCATAATACCTCCACCTTCAGCAGTAGCTTCTGTAGTTCTAAAGTTTGAAAATCCTGGCATACCTCCTGAAATACCAACAACACGGAATAGAGTAATATTTCCAGGGTCGTTTGTAATTTGAGGGTTGTAAAATGTTAATCGAATGTATTGTCCGATATCATCAATGCCGAAAATAGTCGCAAGAGATTTAGCGATGATGCAAGTATTATTTTCGTTAAAGACTTGACTAAATGAATAATTAAATCCACTCCGTGGACTACTCCAAATCATCAAATCATTATCCATTAACTTATAATAATTCTTCTCAATACCAATAAATCCTACTTCTATATTGTCGAAATTTACTAGATCTCCCGCTTTTACTTGATATTTCTCTTCCGCTTGTTTAGTATAAAATTCAAAGATGTTTAAAAAAGCATCATTAATAGAGTCCTCGTCAAAACCACCTCCACCCTCGCTAAAGTCGAATAAAACCGATAAAACGGAAGTAATATCAAACATATTATACAGGGATATAGCAATTTCATCTATTCCATCAATATTATTGAGTTCTTGAATCGTGTCGAGTGTAATTGCGTTAGTTTCGGGATTTATTCCCTGATTAATTAAAACTAAATCTGAACCGTATTGAAATCTTAAATTTATCGACATATTCTTCGATTGCATCTCTGAGACGCTAGTAATAAAGAAGATAAAAGAAAAACTAATCGCAAACATCACAATAGTGCTTGTATTCCGTCTTCTGTTTCTTTTTAGCGATATTTTAATAATATGAGCATATTTCTTAATCATAGGCGTGAAAGCTCCAATTAACAGGCTTTGTATGATAGGTATAATGCCTACTGATGCGAAGACCATCCCTATTAAAATGGCAGCAATAAGTCCAATAAATAGACCGGCAATCATCATCATTTCACCCGATACAAATATGCTTGGTAATAGTATAAACACTATCATACCGATAGTAGCAAGTGCTGAACCAATTAGAAAACTCCTAACATTCATGCTTCCCTCTTTTTTTACCTCCCACCCTTCTTCTTTCTTGTGAAATGGCGTAATTGACTTAATAATATCAATTTTGGCAGTTCTTAATGCAGGAAATAAAGACACTACTAAAGAAACTATAGATCCTATGCAAAATGCTAAAATAACTGTTTGAGGTTGAATAACAAAATCCATATTCTGTAGAGGAAAGTCTGTTAAAGCGAACAGTGTGCCTACAATTGGTGGCGTTCCAATAAGACCTACGATTATCCCAATAATAGATCCGACAACTCCAATCATTGCACCTTCAAAAATTACCATTTTTACAGGAAACATTTTTTTTCCTCCTACAACTCTTAAGATTCCATATTCTCTAATTCGTTCTTCTGTAGATGTAGAAAGAATAGAATTTATTAAAATACCTGTAATAAGCATAGAAATAATCGTAATAAACCAAAAAATGATTGTCATGCTTATTAGTAAAAACTGTTGGGCACTAATTTCTTCTAATTTCGGCATTGATACGGTGTGAACATTAGGATCTAGTCTTTGTTGAATTCGCGTACCTATTTCTCTAATTTTTCGTAATGTGAAATCAATGTCGCTAACAACGTAAATTGATTGTGGATTTTCAATGGTACCCATTATTAAGTTAATTTCTCCTTCACGCTGCATAAAGGATTGAGCTTGTTCTAGATTGATAATAATTAAAGCGTTTTCTAATTCAGTAAATTTTAATTCTTGTCTACAGATAGCCACAACTTCAACATCTAAAGTATATTGCTGATAATTTATGTGGATTAAGTCTCCGATACTGACATTTAGAAGCTCTGCAACCTTCCATAAAATAACACATTCCCCCATATTTGGTTCATCAACATAAAGGCTTCCCGTTTCCGTACCATTCTGATCCACCAAGTTTAAATTTCCCATTTGTCCATTACTAGCTTCCTTTAAGAAATCAATGCCATAAACTTGTAACGAACCATTCGAATCAGTATTATCAGAAGATACTTTGACAAGCATCATAATTCGTGGAAATAACTCATCTACACCCTCTATATTTGATAATTCATTATCTATTAATGTTTCATCAAAAAAAGGATCAAACGTTAAATCTGTTTTTACGGTTTTAGATATTATTATATCGGAGCTTCCAGTGGTACTCGTTATAATCCCCATATAATTATAAGACATTGAATCGTTGATCATACCTATTGCGGTTAGAAGTATTATTGAAACTGTAATGCCACCCATGGCAAACAGAGCTTTTGCTCGATCTTTTTTTAAATTTAACCAGGATTGCCGTAAAAATTGGAGTCTGATTTTTAATTTTATTTTATATAATATATTTTGTATACTCACTATATCACGCTTTACTTACGTTTGTTTTAATTACCTATCTAATATACTAAATTTTTTATCTTTATATTCGAATTTTCTTAGAAAAATACCATTTTCCTTCAATAAATTTTTTATTTCTTCAATTTCTCGCTCAACTAGTCTAACGCCTTTACATTTTTTGTTTTTACAGTAAAAGTTCTCTCCTGGTTCATCTTTAAAATACCATTTGCCACAATTTATACAATTATAAGCAATATATATTTGGTCGTGATCGCACTTCGGACACATAATGTTAAATTTACTTGATTCAAACCAAGATTGACAATACTTACAGTGGAGGATTAAGGGATTCTTGTGTTCTCCGGAAGTTTCTATGATCTCAATTCTTTTGATGACTTGCTCTTTGTCAAGTTCTTTTAGCCTTAGTTTCTCTGCAATTGTATTTCTACGGTGTCTAAAACTAAATTTACCATATTTTTCCGCTAAAATATAGGAAATAATGCCTACTACGATAATACTCCCAATTATTAGTATCCATATTCCCCAAGTTCGAAAATTTATTAACCCATTTTCTACAACGACGGGAACTATTGATTCTGCCCTATTTCCTTCTGTATCATAAGCAACGATCCTTACTAAGTATGTCCCATCATTATATAGAGTCGTGTCCCATTCAAAATTTAATACCCCGGTATCTTGATTGAAATTCAGTAATCTTCTATCAATCATCTTGTCGTTGATATAGATATTTATACGATCATCATCAATATCAATATTATCGCTGATATTCGCCTCAACTTTAGTAATTGAGCTAACGATTTCATCACTTAGAGGAGTGATGATTTCGATACTCGGATCGATGAAATCTGTGGATTTATCATAACCTAAGTAGATATTTGATATTAACCACCCATAACCTAATCCTGTTGTAATATCGTTGGAATGCAAAGTAAATTTGATTAAAACAATTTCATTGGAGTATTGCGAAATATCCAACGATTCGTTTCCTACAAGATTTTCAGAATCAAAATAATATTCTTTTACTATATCCCAACTTTCCCCGTAATTAATTGAGATAGAAATTGTACACTTGTCAAGTTCGTCCTGTTCCAAAAAAAATTCATTCTGTAAAGAAATTTCATAAGCAAAGTTCAAGAAGACATCGTATTCGTCTCTAACATGTAAAGGATGTGTTATAAGATTAGCTTCCCAATCGGTTCCATATCCTTGTGAGAGACTACCGTAACTTTGGCCTAAACCCCCATATAAGAAGGGATTTCCAAAGCGATAATACGGATGCCAACTATTATCTCCTTTTAACCATTGCGTTAGTTCTTTTTGCATCGGATTTCCAGTTATATAATAATCCGATAAAGATGTAAGCGTATAATCGAACCCAATTAATTTACCACTTTGATTTACTTTAAATTCGTAAGCAATAGTATTTTGAAAATTAAATAAATTATTATCTTGATTAAAGAAATTAGTAGAATTGAAAAACTTACCATCGGATACATGAAACCTAAAAGTTAGATTAACGAAATCGCTTAATACGAATGATTTTACAAATTTAATTCCTCGCGTGTCTAAGGAGTCTAAACTCGCATTCCAAGCGCCATATGTATTAATCATAGAGTAATTCTGATTATTGATTTCTATAAATACATATTCGGGATAATTGTTATCGGAATCGAAGTAATTTAACGAAAAAGCGATTCTGTCGTATTTAAATCCTTGGATGTTGGATATGTCTTCATCTAACATAAAACCTATTTCAGGCGTTTGAAAGTTAGTATAATTCTCTAGCGCGAAATAAGCCAACATAAATCCTTTATAATTAATAGGATCGAAATCTTCATCTAATGCTGCTAAAAACCTAAATTGAACATAATTTCCAATATATTGAGTAATATTTATTTCTTCTAAAAACCAGTCCCTTTCTTCATCTGAATAAGTTCTCAACGTAATCCAGCCCGTCCAATTAGGATTTATCTGAAAATACATAAAATCACCAGAATTTAAGCTCGTTCTTAGCCCTAATTTAGCAACAACTTGCGTAGAGTTTCTATTGATGTGGGTTATATTAAACAAGGGACTTCTTAACGACCCGTTAGGGAATGGATTTGTTATTATATATGGCTGATAGGTATAATTTAATGGAAAATCATGTTCTCTACCTAAATATAATGCTGACCAATTCTCAGAATACAAGGTGGAACGATTATCAATCTGATTACTTTGATTCAACAATCCCCAACCTGTTCCATTATAAGTCCATCCATTATATCCGTCGTTAAAATCGTGGTTGTATGGAAATGCCTCACTATCATCTGGAAATTCAATATTGATACTAAATACCCCCGATAATGGATATCTTGCATGATGGAACCCATCACTTGCGTTAAAATAGTAGTAGTATTTCCCGGGTTTAGAAAATTTAATAAAATCGCTTCTAAAAACAGCTCCATTCGTATAATTGTCATCAAAAGCGAATATTTGAGTCATTGCATACTTTTTTGAAGTATTTACAATATACAAATATACTTCTTGAGGTGGTACATTTGAAGAATCATTATCAAAATATTCGATATAAAACCAATAATTATCAATAGAGTAATTCTTGGCGGGCTCATTTCCATAAAATTCTTGGAGACTAATAACCGTATCATTTTTTGACCCTCCGAAATAATTAATCTCGGTCATTTTTAACTCAGGAGTGAAAATATTATTCACGGTAGAAACATTCAATGTAAAGTTACTTCTCCCTGATATTGCTTTAACGATTACTATACATTCTGTTTGATTATGTTTTGGGGTGAAGTAGAAGAAATCTGAATCTCCATACCACTTTTGTGCTGTTTGTAATAACAACGGTTCTCCGAACCGATTTGATTCATTTGCATATAGAAATAAATCTAAATCTGAGTTACCATCTACATTTGATAGATTAAAACTATATTGAGTGTTTTCAAGTAAATGTATCTTTCTTGCAAATACATGATTTTCCAAGGGATTTAATTCTGAACTTGTCAATTCATAATTAATGGATTCATTTATCTCAATTTTTTTAGTTAGTGCATCAATAGCAGCTTGAACATTTATCCTTCCGTACCCTTCATGGACATCTTTCAGGTTATTTAATAATCCATTAAAAACAGTTGGCGAGTAATCACTTTCATCTATTTCTGTTTTAGGATCGTCTTCTCTTTCGAGATTTGTCTCTGATGCAGTCATGAGTAATACTGCTTTTAGCATTTTTACCCATTTTGTGAGATTCTGGTTATTCCATTCAGCCCAACTCCCCCATTTGGCATCTATTAAAATGTTTATTATCGCAGAAACGATAGCGGTTGATATTGAAGTCCCAATTAAAGCGGTTGTCTCATTAGATTTTCCATCTGCGCTTACAATTGAGCGATGACCGGGTATTATACTGCCTCCTGGTGCTACAATATCTGGTTTCAGAACATTCTCTCCAACATCTATTCCCATACTGCTATATGAGGTTATCATATCCTTATCGTTAATAGCGCCAACAACTATCGCATCTTTATTTACTCCTAAACTGTTAAAAGGCTTTGTACCTTCGATACCATTATTTCCAGCAGCAATAACGACTAAAATATGATTGTTTATGACTTCATCAATTACTGCATTAATTGCAGTTACATCTTCTCCAATTGTTCCAATGCTTAAGCACACGGAAATTATTTGATAAGTTGTTCTGTTTTGGATTACGCTTGCCATTGCCGATATTAAGTCAGATACATACCCCTGTCCTGAACTATTTACTACTCTATAACTCAGAATTTTGGTAGCGTTAGCGATTCCATTAAAATGGTTATAGTTCTCATAATAAGATTCGGGAAAGAATGACACAGACGAGTTGAAAGAAAAAGCTGGGACAGTATTACTTTTTTTATGATATTTAACATAAACATCATAAATTCCTCTTTTATTAGGGGCGACATTATGGTTTAAAGAATAGATTTGATTAGGATTTTGAATGGTGCTAGAATTAACCAATGTAGAATTATAAAACAATTCCAGCCAAAAGGTATCTATTTCATTCGTCTGATAATCGATGCTAGTATTTATTCCAATCTTTGTGCTACTTTTAGACATATTTACCGTGAGAATTTTAAGAGTATAATTTTTGGATGGTAAATAATCCTCGAACAGCTCCAAATGTGTGTAATTTCCATACAAATTAATAACTGAAGGGCTACTAGATTTATTGGTGAGGATACCAGTGCCCGCAATAACGGAGGATATGAATGTTCCGTGGCCATTTTTATCAGATATCACATCATTATCAACAAAATTTTGCCAACCAACAATTTTATCTTGTAAAAAGGCTTGATTAGGCTTGATACCGCTATCTAAAACTGCGATAGAGGAATCAGTGTCACCGTTATAACCATTGGTATACCATGTGGCATTAATTGATTGTGTTTGAGCGCTA
Organism: Candidatus Nanopelagicaceae bacterium; assembly: GCA_035530895.1. GTDB lineage: Archaea > Asgardarchaeota > Lokiarchaeia > Sigyniarchaeales > SOKP01 > SOKP01. The sequence continues at coordinate 402 of DATKTW010000149.1, read as the reverse complement.
GCATAATTCAACTGAACTTCAATAATTTCATCAGTATCGATATGAACATCGGGAAATTCACTCTTATATGAAGAAATATTTATTAAAGGGATTTTTCCCGCAAATCCTGAGAATTCATTAAATAAACCATTCCAATCTTCTTGCTCTTTTAAAATACCACCATAAAACTCAAATCTAGTCTTTGCACTTACATCATAACTTGAATCATTAAAAAAAACTATAACATTTTTGTTACCACTGTTTGAGTTGTGTAAAGTTTCTGAGAATTCTTTTTGATTCACAGAATTCACACTCTTTAAACTAAAAGTTTGAAATTCCAAGAGAAGACTAACACCAATATTTAATCCGAGGATAAGAAGTAAGACAACAAGATATTTTGATATTTTTTTCAACTTCTCATTT
>DATKTW010000148.1:0-2338 GCA_035530895.1 Candidatus Nanopelagicaceae bacterium | reverse complement strand
ACAAAAAACGATAAATCCGAACCTATTAGAGAGTTTACAACTTATAAAATCCTCAGGCGATTAGAATATAATAACTCGGAGGAAAAACCAAAACCCGTTGACCATGGAAAATTTACAGAAAAAGTGAATTATGGCGAAACTTTCGATGATATACCACGACCTTCTAATCACACATCTCCTAGTTTAAACGAGCTTAGGAAAATAGCTCCCAGCGAACCCTATTTAAAATTCATAAACGAGAGGTAAAAATAATGTCAGAAAAAGAAAAATACGGAACTACAAGAGAAATTAAGCAACTATATGTACCTTACGATTTTCAGGATTTAGATAAGGTATTTGAATTCAGTAAATTATCAATAAAAGACATATTCCGAGAGATGAAGATCAAAAAGAATCTCACAGGTAAAATTAGAATCGATATTAAAATGAAAGAGGTATTGTAAATAATGTCAAAAGCAGAAGATAAGGAAGTCGATAAAACAGAGTATATAACAATCGGAAAATATTTTCACGAATTTTTAGAAAATAAAGAATGCCGAGTGATCCTATTTACTCCTTATGGAACAATGTATGCTGCTAATCCCAAGACTAAAAAACCAGCTAGGATAAGCGTAGGTTTGCCTTCAGAAATCTGCGGTAATAACTTAAAAGACTTAGATAAATGGGCCTTAACAATTGTAGCAATTCCGAGAGCTGTATTAGAAACTGAAAAAGAAAAAGAAAAAAAAAGAGATGAAAAAAATAATGTCAAAAGCAGAAAACAAAAAAACAAATAAAAAAACTTCAGAAAGCCAATTTACGATAAAATTGGATAATAATAAAGTTCTTAAAACCATTGTAGAAACGCTTTCTAAAATCTTTGACGAGGCAAATTTTACAGTCTCGCCAAAAGAACTTACTGTAAAAGGAATGGATCCATCGAAAATTTGTTTGATTGAGTTACATTTCAAGAAAGGAGATTTTCAAGAATTCCAATGCGATAAGGAATGTAAAGTGGGCCTAAATTTAGACGACTTCGATAAGATATTGAAACGAGCTAGTTCAGACGACGCTTTAGAGTTAAGTTTTAAAACTGAAGAACAGAAATTAAAAATTAAAATGATACGAAAAGAATCAACTAAATCGAGAGTCTTTAGTTTGGCAAGTCTAGAGTTAGATATAGAAGAACCTCCGTTGGATAATCTCAAATCAATAGAATATCCCGCTATATGGTCTATCAAGACGGATTTTCTTGTTGAAGCGTTGAAAGACGGAGAAATATATTCTGAAATTTTTAACATTGAAGCTATAGAGGACAAAGGATTAAAGTTCGCGTCTTGGGGAACAATCGGAGAAATGGAATATCAGTTAGACTTAGATGATTTAATCTCTAGCGATCTTTCGGATATACAAGCAGGTTCATTTTCAATAACGTTCCTAAAAAGCATTATGAAACTTAGCGATATTACTGAAGAATTGGAAATATCTGCAAAAACGGATAAACCCTTAAAATTATTCTTCAGATTACTTGAAGGCGCTGAACTAGAATATTATCTCGCACCGAGAGTAGAAAATGAAGTTTCAGAAGATTCAGGAGATTCAGAAGAAAGCGAAGATGATAGTGATTAATTCTAAATTTTAAATTTATTTTTTTTTATTTTATTTCGCATCGAAAAGTTCGGTTATCCTGTAATCGTTTCGATTACAGAACCGAAATATGAATACCCTAGAAACAGAAGAGAAGAAGATTATGATTCAAGAAAATAATATGACGAGTAGTCAAACAAAACTGACTAATAGTCAAAAGATATTAAATTATCTACTAGAAAATAGCGGAGAGATTTCAAACGAAGAACTTTCAAGAGAGACGGGAATTGATAAAACAAACATTCCAAGGGAAATAAAAAAGTTAGAGGAAAAAGGGCATATTATAACCAAACGATATGAACGAGTTGGTCGTGCTAAATTTGTATGGTTTCAATTGACTAATAGTCAAAATAATATGACGAGTAGTCAAGAAAAAAAGACGAGTAGTCAAGAGAAAAATAAATTTCTTCCTCCCGAGAAAAAAAATAAAACAGCAATTTCACTGGAACCTAAATTAAATCCCAAGCAAAATATTGAATTAACGAATTATTTCAATGGTTTAGCAACTGAGATTCAATTACTTGGAAGGACCATTCCTTTAGATGTAAAACAAAAAATTGTCCAGGAGATCTTTGAGAATCTTAAAAATCTAACCAAAGGTATGAAATATTACCTAAATGCGTGGGAGGCCAGATATAAAAGATATTCAAAAGAGAAACCAGAGAATCCTCTAATTGATGAATATGAAGATATGGGGGAAACATTAGAAGTT
>DATKTW010000147.1:0-23483 GCA_035530895.1 Candidatus Nanopelagicaceae bacterium | reverse complement strand
TAGGAGCTCCACTTTCATTATTGTTTTACATTCTTATCTGGGGGGCTCCTGCAGGAGGAGATCAGATGCTTATCTTTATTTACATGCTAATAGCAGTTGCAGGATACGAATTTGCTTACAGTATGGCAGCGGTGACTTGGTTTGCTGTATTCCCTGAAATGTGGCAATCTACAGAGGAAAGGGCTTCGGTTGTGATTTATAGACAAATTTTTGCTATGTTGGGTGGTGCTTTAGCAGTTGGAATATTTCCAGTCATCCAAGAAATTTTCTCTGATATGTTTGGTGAAACTGCAGGATGGACATGGGCTGGAAGCCTTCTAGGTTTACTGTTTACAATTTCATTTCTGATTTCATTGCTAGGAATTAAAGAACGTAAAGAGTTCGCTATAGAGAAACAAAAACCCATATTTCAATCGATAAAAATGACACTAAAAAATAAATCTCTTCTCACGTATATGGGTATTGATTTAATGACTTGGTGCATGTTTGGTTGGATGAGTGCGATATCTCCTTTTTTCCTTACACATTCACTCGGGATGGATCTAGAAATTGTTGCATTAATAATGCTTCCTAATATGCTTGCGACTATTATATTTTTTCCTATTTGGAAAAAAATTTATATTCGTTATGGGCCAAAGAGAACAATGTGCTTTTGTACAATGTTAGTGATCTTATCCTATATACCTGTATTTTTTATTACGGAGATTATTGGGCTTTCATTATGGGGATTTTTCACAGGGATAGCTTTCTCTGGAATCTTGGTAGCTCGAGAAGTAATGATGGGTGACGTAGTTGATGAGGATGAACTAAAAACTGGTTTGAGGAGGGAAGGCTCTTACTTCGGCTTTATAATCATGGTCGAAAAGCTCTCTTTAGTCGTTATTGGATTTGCTATATTTATCCTTTTAGAAGTGTTTATTGGTTACGATCCTCTTTTACCAGATCCTCCATTCATGGACATTGGTATCAGAATAGGTATGATTGCATTGGTTACAGTTTTTTCGCTTATACTAATAGTATTCTTAATGATTTACCCTCTAAATAAAGAATACGTTTCTGAAATACACGAAAAAGTTAAGGAGCTACATGCAGAAAAGAGAGAACGTTTAGAAAAAGTTGAAAAGTAGTAAAAAGTATATTTAATTTTTTTTTTTTATTTAATTTATTACAATACAGGTGATGAGAATTAGCAAAATAAAAATTATTAGAAAAAACGAAGCTAAAAAGTGGTACGAAGACGACGAATTATGCCACTTATATCGTGAGGATGAAGAAATGGAATTTGGATCCTCTTATTTAGAACCAGGAAAAGCAGGCGCAGTGGATCTCGGACATAATAAGGGTAAAGAAGTCTTTTATTGTGCGTTAGGTAAAGTAATAGTCGAATTTTCAGAGGAAAAGATTGAGCTAAGCAAAGGAGATGCTGTGGTAATACCAGTTAAGGAACCTCATAAACTAATTAATAAATTTGATGAACCAACATTAATAGTTTGGTCATTGGCTCCACCTGACGAAAAATAGGTGATAAAAATCGGGGACTATATCCTCTCATTAGATGCTGGAACAACAGCTTCAAAGATTTCTTTGTTTGATACGCAAGGCAACTTAATTAGCATTTCAACCCATGAATATTCGTTATTAACACCGACCGCATTAGCAGTAGAACTGCCAGTAGAAAAATTTTGGGAAGCATTTAAACTAGGGATCAAAGATGTGTTAAATGTATCTAAAGTAAAACCAGCAGATATCAAAGCTTTCAGTCTATCTGCTCAAGGGGAAACGCTTATATTAATTGATAAAGATGGCAAACCACTTAGAAATGCTATTTCATGGATGGATAATAGAGCTCAAAAAGAAGCTGAAATTCTTTCTCAACAATTTCCAAACGAAACGGTCTATAAGATTACAGGACAAGTTTCAATTGTTCCAACTTGGCCAGCAACAAAGCTTTTATGGATAAAAAATAACGAACCTGATATATTTAATAAAATATATAAGGTACTATTAGTAGAAGATTATCTTATATGGCGTCTTACGAAACAATTCACATGTGAAGGCTCATTGATTTGCTCTACATTGTATTGGAACATTACAACAGAGAAGTGGTGGGATGAAATGCTCGATTATCTAGGTATTTCTCATGGACAATTACCAGAAATTAAATATTCTGGAGAAGCTGTAGGAAATATTACTGAGAATGTTGCGAAAGATTTGGGACTGGCTTCAAATGTCGTAGTTTCCATGGGCGCACTTGACCAAGCATGTGGTACTATAGGAGTTGGAAATGTAAAACCGGGTATTTTTACAGAAAATACTGGAGCAGCATTAGCAATTTGTGCAACTCAAGATAAAGCAACTCCAACTTTCGATGAACAGAGACGAATGCCAGTCCATTATCATGGTCTTCCAAAAAGATATATGTTTCATACTTTTACAACTGGTGGAATGGTACTTCGATGGTATAGAGATAAATTCTTTGCGGATGTAATGAAAACTGCCCTAGAAAAAAGAACAGATGCTTATGATTTAATCACAGAGATGGTTGATAAAATACCTGCTGGGAGTGATGGCTTAGTGATGTTACCTCATCTACAAGGAGCAATGGCTCCTGAAGATAATCCCAAAGCTCGGGGTGTATTTTATGGATTTACATTAAAACATGAGAAAGCACATTTTGCGAGAGCTATTATGGAGGCTATTGCTTTTATTGTGAGAAGAAATTTAGACATAATTGAAGATCTGAAAATAGATGTCAATGAAATTCGGGTTTTAGGAGGTGGCGCTAGAAGTGATGTATGGAATCAAATTAAAGCAGATATCACAAGAAAAACAGTTGTTAGAACTACAAATGAAGAAGCCGCATGCCTTGGAGCTGCCATATTTGCTGGAAAAGGTGCTGGAATCTATTCTAGTATTGAAGACGCAGCAAGTCAAATGGTATCAATTAAGAAGAAATATAATCCAAATGAATTAAATGTGGAAATATATAATAATGTTTATCTGAAATATATTAAATTATATGAGGATCTTCGCGAACTTTTCTCGCTAGAAAAAGCCTTAGAAGAATAACTTCAACAGCCTTTTTTTTTTAATTTAATTTTTAAAATGTATCTACATCTTACTTTTACCAAAACTCAGTGTCAATAATTAAGAATTATATAATTCTGAAATTCTTAATCTTTAAAAAACAAAATTAAGTAAGATTAAAATTTGAAAGGATAAATAATTATTATTATGAGTGATTTATTTGCCGAAGTAAATGGAATAAAAATATGTGAAGAAATTATCTGAAAAGAAATTGATACTAAGGAATGCTACATACCCCACCATGGGTGTTGTATAGATCTCTGGAGGATAATGTATTCTCGTAATGCTTGCTTTTGATCAGCTGTTAATTCATCTAGGAATTTACCCATGATCTGTCTTACATGAGATTCAGGCACATTAACGAATAAAGTTTCGTCTTTATCGATATCTTTCCCTATTTCAATGCCGCGAATCGATATCGCGACTTCGGAATCTTTTACAGCCTTTTCTAGAGTTTTACCTTTATCTTGAATTTGGTGAACTCTTCTCGCTTTCTTTCCGTCAGCAGTAATTAATGCTACTTTGGGATATAAAGTACCTGCTTCAACATGTACTCCAAATACCGCGGGATCTGAGTTTCTAAATATGAAATCGGGAATCATTTTTAGTTTTGCAGGTAAGACTAATTCGCTTAATCCTTTCGCGGTGTCCTCTGCTTTTCGTACTTCCGCATATTCTATATAATCTTCCAATAGTCTGTAAATGACATTATTCGTGAAAATTCTAATATTATCTGCTATAGCTTGCTCTTTTGCGTCTGGTAGAATAGCCACATTAAATCCTAAAACGGCTGCTGAATATGGATCGAGACTTTTAACTAAATTAGCATTCATAATATCCTCTTTTTTAATTGAACCTACATCAGCAATACTTATCTTTACACCATTCTTTGTGAAATGATTTTCTAATGCTTCAAGAGAACCTAAAGTATCTGCTTTTAACACTACGCCTGCTTTATCTGTTTTAATTCGAATACTTTCTACTTCTGATTTTATTTCGTTGTATACAGTTTCTTCTTGTGAAGGATCACCAATACCTCTAAATGGAGATCCAGCAACAACATCATCTATATTAGGCGCGAGTATTTTAATACCCGCTGCCGCACTTACTATGTCTACTGAATCAAATTTTTGTCTAGGATCTCTTATCTCATCTAAAGGTTTCGGCAGGAGTAATGCTCTTACTTTTGACTTAATAGGATTCTCTAAGCCACCAACAATGAATTCATCGCCTTTTCTGATTACTCCATCGTAAATTAGGACATCCATCGTTATGGCTTGTCCTTTTTCTTTCTTCACTTCCAAAACTACGCCTTTAGCGGGCCCTTCGCTAAATTTCAAGTTTTCAGTTAAAAATTGTTGCACTAGTCCCATTAAAACCAATAATAATGTAGATATTCCCTCGCCTGTTTTAGCACTCGTAGGTACTATTGCCACTTTTTTAGTAAAATCTTTTATTTTATCGTATCGATCTATTCCTTTAAAACCTTCCTGTAAGAAATCTACCCCGATTTGAATTAGTTTTTCGTCAAGAAAATCTCTTACATGGGGTTTTTGCTTATTATATGAATCTAAAAAGTCAGCATCTTTAATAGATTTCCACCCTGATATCCGATCGATTTTATTAGCAGCAATAACAAATGGTACTTTCCGTTCGCGTAAAATTCTAACTGATTCCCATGTAATTGGCATGGTCCCTGCTGTTACATCTATAACCAATATCGCTATATCCGCAACAGCTCCCCCTCTTTTGCGTAGGTTCATGAAAGCAGCGTGTCCTGGAGTATCAACAATTAAAATACCAGGTAATTGGATTTCTTTATCAGCAAATTCTTGTTTTGATTTTTTTAAGAACTCTTTTATATCTTCAGTTGGAAAATAAGATGCTCCTATGTGTTGCGTAATCCCGGCAGCCTCTCTTTGTTGCACTACGGTTCCTCGAATATAATCTAACAAGGAAGTTTTACCGTGATCGATATGTCCTAAAATCGATGCAATAGGAGCCCTTATAATCTTTTTATCGGTTTCAGTTGCCATATAAGCTCACTTTTGATATAAACTAATAGAAAAAATCTAATTAAATCTCACAATGAAACAAAGCATAATATGATTTAGATTTTATTGTATACTTAACTAAAAATAAACAGATTTGATTTACTTTTTCAAGTAGGATTCAAATAATTTTTTAGGTATTTTGCTGTATAAGAAGATTTATTCTTAATAATCTCTTCTGGGGTCCCCATAACCACTACCTCACCTCCTTTTTCTCCACCTTCAGGTCCCAGATCAATCAAATAATCAACAGATTTAATTATTTCCATATTATGTTCGATTATAATTGCGGTATTACCTTTATCTACTAATTTTTGAAGTACCTTAAGCAAAAATTGGATATCATACATATGGAGCCCGGTAGTTGGTTCGTCCAGGATATATAATGTGTTTCCTGTGCTAACTTTTCTCAATTCCCTAGCTATTTTCAATCTTTGGGATTCACCCCCGCTTAAAGTTGTTGATGATTGCCCTAATTCTAAATAACCTAATCCTACATCCACTACAGTTTTCAACGTTTGTTTCAAGTTAGGAATATTATCGAAGAATTCAAGAGCTTGATGAAAAGTCATTTTTAGTACATCTGATATTGTTTTTCCCTTGAATCTAATTTCTAAAGTCTCTGAGTTATATCTAAGGCCTCTACATAAATCGCATTTAATATACACATCTGGAAGAAAGTACATTTCTTTGAGAATATACCCCGTACCCTTACACTTTTTACAATGTCCTGCTGAAGTGTTAAAACTAAATCTTCCCTTTTTATATCCCCTTTCCCGCGAGCTTTCAAGCTTAGCGAAAATGTCTCGTATATAATCTAAAGCTTTTGTGTAAGTAGCGGGTACAGAACGAGGTGTTCTTCCGATTGGAGATTGATCTATGTTTATTATTTTATCAATGCTCTCGTATCCCTTTATTTTGTCAAAATCGCCACTAATTAATCTGGAACTGCGAGTATTTATTAAGTTATGTAATCCCTTGTATAAGCAATCAATAATTAAGCTAGTCTTTCCAGCTCCCGAAACTCCAGTAATACACGTAAAGATACCTAAAGGTATTTTTACTTTTATATTCTTTAGATTATTTTCGCGAGCACCTGTTATTTCAATAAAATCACTATTCGGTTCTCGTCTATTTTTGGGGACTTCTATTTTTTTCTTCCCCGATAAATATTTACCAGTTAAAGTTTTAGCCTCTAAAATTGTTTTAAAAGGGCCTTCTGCTACAATCTCTCCCCCACTTTCTCCTGCTAAAGGTCCTAAATCAATGATATGATCAGCATTGCGCATGATCTCGTCGTCATGCTCTACAACAATAACAGTGTTTCCTAAATCTCTTAATTTTTTCAACATCTCAATTAATCGTGATATGTCTCTTTGGTGTAAACCTACGGAAGGTTCGTCTAACACATATAACACCCCAACAAGCCTAGATCCTAATTGAGTGGCTAACCTTATTCTTTCTGCTTCGCCAACAGATAGCGTGTGGGATCTTCTACTTAAAGTAATGTAATCTAAACCAACATTTTCTAAAAAAGATAACCTATCTAGTATCTCCTTTAACACATCTTTAACAATCGTTTTTTGGATATCGTCTAATTGTAAATCGTTAAAAAAATCTAAAGAATCTTTAACCGCTAAATCTGATAATTCAGCGATATTAATTTGATTAATAAGAACTGAAAGACTTTCAGGGTTCAACCTTTGCCCCTTACATTGAGGACAGTTTATTTGATTCATAAAAGTTTCGTAGGTATCGCGAGCCCAATCGGATCGCGTCTCCATGTACCTTCTATGCAACATTGGAATAATTCCTTCGAAGGGTCTTACTACATGATAAGAAGATTTAATTTCTCCTCTTTGATTATTGAAACCGTTATTTTCACTCTTAAAGTGGAATTCAATTGCTTCCTCTTCTGATCCAAATAAAACTTTGTTTAATTTCTTGGGATCAATATCCTTTATCGCAGTTTTATGAGTATCAAAATTATAGTGCTTAGCTACTTGATTTAATGATTGCCAAAAGTACCCAGTTAACGACCCAAATCCAGGGATATTTCTGATAGGAGTGTCTTCGAGTGGAAAGTCCAAATCATTTCCTAGAACTAAGGAGTAGTCAAATTCCATTACTGTTCCTAAACCACTGCAATATTTGCAACTTCCGTGAGGGATATTAAAAGAAAACATTTTGTGGTCAATGGGGGGAAAAGAAATGCCACAATCTACACACGCTAAATGTTCAGAATAAATTTGTTCTCCAATGTTAAGAACTTCAACAACCACGATTCCCTCAGTTAGTTTAAGGGCAGTTTCTATTGAATCAGCTAATCTAGTTTTAATATCATCCTTCATGACTAGCCTATCCACAATTACATTAATGTTATGCTTTACATTTTTTTCCATTGAAATTTCTTCATCTAAAGTATACTGTATACCATCTACTTCAACTCTAACATAGCCTTGTTTTTTAAGATCGTTTAAAAGGTCTTTGTATTCGCCTTTTCTATCTCGAATTATAGGTGCTTTAATAATAAACTTTTGGTTCACATCAAGTCCTTGCAGAATTTGTTGAATGATTTGCTGAGGTGTTTGGGGCGTAATTTCTTTACCACACTTGGGGCAATGAGGAACTCCAATATTAGCGAAAAGTAACCTATAATAATCATATATTTCTGTAACCGTTCCTACAGTACTTCTTGGATTTTTTGATAACGGTTTCTGTTCTATAGCTATAGCAGGTGAAAGTCCTTCGATTGAATCTACATCGGGTTTATCCATTTCTCCAAGAAATTGTCGGGCATAACTTGATAATGACTCGAGAAAACGTCTTTGGCCTTCGGCAAAAAGAGTATTAATTACTAATGAACTTTTCCCGCTCCCACTAATGCCAGTTACAACCACAAGCTTATTACGTGGTATTTTTACGTCAATATTTTTTAAATTGTTCTCTCTAGCACCCTTAATGATAATAAATTCATTCATGTTTTATTATTTCTTTTTAATTCTGGAAATCAAAAAAGTTTAACTAAGATAGTATAAAACATTACACTTGTATTAACAATTAAAAAATAATATATAGAATCTGGGTATGCAATTTATGAATTATCAACATCTAAATCCTAGTCTTCCTCTTCTTTAATATATCTTTGAAAAATAGCAACAACTTTCTCGATATCTTCTAAAAGGTCTGTTCGCTTAAGTCCATTTGAATAAGGCAAGCTTTTTAAATTTCTTGATCTGATACTATTGGTATATTTAATGAATTTAATAATGTCATATTTTAAACCCTCTGGATCAAACACCCAAAGCTCATCCTTAGTAAAAGCAATACATTTAAACTTAATAGCATCAATATCATTGATTTTATTGAAAATAAGCCGTTTTTGATTTATGCCATATGATGTTATTTGGGATAAACTTTTGATAATATCGATTTCATCATCCTTTAAATCAGCAATAAAGAAAGTATCATCATTAATTAAATTCAGATCTATATGCCCAACATAGTATTTACCGTTTTTTAGCTTATTCCAAACAGGGACTTCAGACGCCATTGCATTAGATAGATTAACCATAATTTTTTGAAGTATCGGTTCATGCCAAGGTCGTCCAAGATTGTTTTTAAGAAACTCATCATAAACTTGACGAACAATATCTAAGAGATCTTTGTAAAATCCCTCTGATAAATCATTATAATAATATATTTCAATATGGGGATTATCGTTAATAAGATGATCCTTCACAAAGTCGGTCTTAATAACTTCTCTATGAATAGTCTTTCCGTTCTTATCCTTTAAATGTTCACCAACAAATTTTAAACTACTAGGGCGAATGTTGGTCTTCATGTCAAACTGATTAGAAGGGAAAAGTCCGAAAGAGATATTTTCGATATAATTATAATAACAATCTCGTAATATTTTATTTTTAATGTTTTTAATTCGGGTGGAGTTATAAAGAAATGAATATTGTTGTTTTTGATGTTGGAAAAGTTTTCGTCTTAAATCTTTAAATTCGGGAGCCATTTCTAATACAAGTTCAATAGAGGTTCCTCGTGCATTCAATATCTGTTGTATATTTTCTTTTATACATTCCCATTTTTTTGGCTTAACAATATCTATAAGGAACGACCTTACTTGATCTCTTGATATAATATAAATATAATACAGAATACGCCCATCTTCTCGAATTTGTGTCTTAATTTCGCTTGTTTCAATATCTAATGAATTGCACATTTCTTTAAAATCTCTTAATATAGATCTATCAGAGTTTAAAAGGTAAATCTCAATCCTTTCCTGTCCTGATGCCACACCAATTGAACCAGAACCATTAATCATACCTTTTAAACAAGCAATAACAAGGGGGGTGTATTTTTTTTTCCATTTATCTAAATTCTTTTGAATCCAAGATGGTGATTTTTTAATCCATGATGGAACTCTCCTAGTCTCGTTTGATAAACCTTGAGAAGTTAAATATTGAATAACATCTGGACCTGATATATAGAACCGATCTCTAGTACCCATCAAGGATGAAGGTCTTCCAAAAACTGTTATAATTAGTTCTTCTAAATGAGAAATATAATCGGGATGATCATCGCCGTTATAGGAGATATATAAATCATTTCGGTCTGTTCTAATAGACCCTCTCACAATATATGTTCCAATTAACTCTGCATGAGCTCCATTTTTAAGCAACTTGACGACTTCAAGATTTCTTCTACCATAAACTACCTTATGTGAAATTGGGTTTTCCTTACCAACTAATAACTTTAACTTGTTGAAATCAGATTCTGAAATCACATATCCCCTATATAGAATGTTCTCCCAATTAGTAATGAATTTTCCCATCTTTGTCAAAGGAATTCTAACTTCTTCTTCGTGAGATTTTAAAGTAGTTTTAAGCATATGTTTTATATATTGAATAAAACTATCTTCGACACCATAATCATTAACTATTCCCGATAATCGCTGAATAGGAATCCCTGATTTCAATTCATCTTTAATAATTTTAATGCCTTCCTCTGTAATCTGTATTCTCACTCCAGATATTCGCCCCCTTCGAGGTTTACGCCAATCTTTAATGACTTGAATTTCTCTATTAATAAGTAGCTCTATTTTTTTAATGGAAGCTTTAAAAATTGAGCGATCCAAATAAATCATATTTTCAAATCCGTTTACGATTTTATCTGTACGACTAACGCCTAATGATAATCTTTGTAGGTCTTTAGTAATCATTTCATTATAATAAATTTGAAGCGTCTCGATGAAATCATCTTTAAAATCCTCATCATAATTATTAATGATTTCTTGTATTCGCTGAATTGGGATTCCCGCTGAAAATTCTTCCCTTATTAAAATCTTCTCTTGGTTGGGTACTTTATATCTGTCAAGCACCTCTTCATTTTGTACATTCCTCATAAAAACTTTTGGTCGATCCTTTTTTATAACTTTATCAACATCAGTATCTATAAACCCCTCTGATTCTGTTTCAAATTCAAATGAATTTAATCCTTCATATTTGCCGAAGTCTTGCTCCTTTAATAATAATAGAATTATGATTCATAATGACTCTTGTTAACCATCAATTTATGTGTAATGAAAAAATTCATGTTTTTACATTATATACTTTCTTAATTTCCTTAATTTTATCTCTTAAATAGGCAGCATGCTCGAACCGTAACTCTTTGGCTGCAAGAAACATTTTATTTTCAAGATATTCAATTACAAAAGTTTTATCTCCCTGTTTTTCTAAATCTTCAATCTTCTCTTTAATACTTCTTTTCAATTTCTTTGTTTCTCTTTCCTTAAACTCCTGTTCGCCAGAAAGCGAATCTAAGATGTTTTTCTTAATTGTTTGAGGCGTGATATTGAATTTCTTGTTGTGAACTATCTGTTTTGTTCTTCTTCTATTTGTTTCTTCAATTGCTTCTTTCATAGCTCGAGTTATCTTATCGGCATATAATATCGCGCTACCTTCTATGTTACGAGAAGCCCTACCAATGGTTTGTATAAGCGATCGCGTGTCGCGTAAGAATCCCATTTTATCTGCGTCTAAAATTGCTACTAGTTGAACTTCTGGTAGATCTAATCCCTCTCTAAGAAGATTAATTCCTACTAAAACATCGTGAGTCCCATCTCTTAAATGTCTTAATATATCAAATCGCTCAACAGTTCCTACTTCTGAGTGTAAGTAAGCAACCTTTAAACCTAATTCCGAATAATACTCCGCGATATCTTCCGACATTCGTTTTGTTAGAGTGGTTACCAATACTCTTCCTTTGTTGGCTATAACTTTCCTTATTTCGTCTAGCAAGTCATCAATCTGATTTTTAGCAGGACGAATTTCCACATAAGGATCAACTAAACCTGTTGGTCTAATTATTTGTTCAGCGGATATTCCACCGCTTTTTTTCAATTCCCATTCTCCGGGAGTCGCACTCATAAAAACTATATGATTTATTTTCGATTCCCATTCTTCAAAAGTTAGAGGCCTATTATCGTATGCAGATGGCAATCTCCACCCAAAATCAATGAGGTTCTTTTTTCTTGATCTATCTCCCCCAATCATACCATGAATTTGAGGAATTGTTATATGACTCTCGTCAGCAACTATTAAGAAATCTTTTGGAAAATAATCAATTAAACACATCGGTGGACTGCCAGGTGGTCTGCCATCAAGGTGTCTCGAATAATTTTCCACTCCCTTACACCACCCCATTTCCCTCATCATTTCAAGATCAAATTTAGTTCTTTTCTCAATCCATTGTGCTTCTGCGTATTTTTTTTCTTTCGTAAATTTTGCTACTTGAACTTCTAACTCTTCTTCTATCGATACTAAAGCCTTTTCCTTGTTTTCTTCAGGTATGATAAAATGAGTAGCAGGAAAAATCCTACAATTTGAGATATCTTTTATTATATTATTCGTAATATGATGAATTTCTTGAATTGACTCAATAACGTCTCCAAATAAGGATATGCGAATAGCAGTGTTTAAATAAGCTGGAAAAATGTCTATTATATCTCCTCTAACCCTTACTACGCCTGGCTTAAATTCTACTTCCTTCCTTTCATAATTCATTAATATTAATCGTTTTATTATTTCTTTTCTTTTAATAGTCTGACCAACATCAAGATTCAGGGAAATTGCTGTCCAAATTTCTGGATCACCGATGCCATATATGCACGATACAGTTGCAACAATGATAACATCGTTCCTTGTTCTAATCGCATGTGTGGCAGCTAATCTAAGTCTTTCAATTTCTTCGTTTACGCTGAAATCCTTCTCGATGTATAATCCTGTAATAGGCATATAACTTTCTGGTTGATAATAATCGTAATAACTTACGAAATAATGTACCTCATTCTCAGGAAATAATTCTTTAAGTTCGTTATACAATTGTGCTGCAAGCGTTTTATTTGGGGCCATAACTAAAGTAGGTTTTTGAATTTCTTGAATTATGTTCGCAACACTGAATGTTTTCCCCGTGCCGGTAGCACCTAATAAAGTTTGAAACTGAATTCCTTTTTTTATGTTATCGCTGAGAGTCTTGATTGCTTCTGGTTGATCTCCACTAGGTTTGAAACTAGATTCAATTTTGAAATTAGATATCACAATTTAAACACTAAAATTTAATGATTAATTAAAGATGAAGTTAAACTTAATTTATAGACGATATGTCTATAGATTTTTTAATGTAATATAGTTTATTTTTTTTACTATTATAAATAAAAAGTAAGGATTTAAGAGGCAACGATTTCGTCGTGTATATCCTCTGCACCTTCCTTGGTTCGAACTAAAATATTTAAAATTTCGCCGACATCAACAGACCCAAGTATAATTTCGAGATTTATCATGCTGATGGTAAATTGAATTGAGTCTCCTGCTCCAATTTCGTAAATGTTTTCAACGAAATTACTCAATGAAATAAATGTATTATTTATGTAAACTGAATCTACCGTAAGATTATAAAATCCTATGTTTTCAATTTTGATTACAACATTACCAGTATTAGATGCACTCGTTCCAGTATCATTGATATTTATTTCGTAAAAGGTTGAATCTACAAATACGGAGAAGTTCATGCTGTATTGAGCAGAATTGTTTGTAGTGATGTTCACATTTACAATATTAGAGGAATTTAACTTCAATCCAGTAATATTGAAGGATACTAAAGCACACTCTTGCAAATCTAATGATATATTTCCATACTCAAAATTTACATCGCTTGTAAAGTTTAAACTTGTTGAACTATTCAGATATAATTTATCTAAAGTAATTGCTTCATCTCCCGTGTTTTTGATTAAAATTTTGCCTGTTTCGTTAGCAAATATGTAAGAAGCAGTTTGACCTTCTACGACATCAACGATTTCAATATCTGGTCTATCTGCGATTGTGTGAACGAAGCCAATATCTGAAGCTTTTGTAGTGCCGTCGAAATTTGCAGTCACTATAATTCCTATCTCATCGTTTACCTCAATGCCTGTTAAATAATCTGAGGCAGTTATAGTAAGACTTTTTTCTTGCCCAGGCATTAAATTAAAGGGGTCAAAATCCAATACAGATGTCCAAGTGGAAGAAGAAGTTAGATATATCGAGTCTAGTCCTAGTATAATACCTCCAGTGTTTTTAACCATTAAGTTTACGTGAGTGGTACCGTTATCATAAGTATACGCATATGTCTTTTCGAGATTAATTGGAATATGCTTTCGAAAATCGGTTTGAGTGGTGATTTGTGCTTCTGGGGAGGCTATTCTGTTTTCTTCAAGAATAGAAATCTTAAATGGATCGTAGTTTGAAGTGAAAAGTACCTCATCCTTTATACCGTTAGGAGTAATTACACCAATTTTGTGCTCAGTTCTTATTGGATCAAATTGATAGAGAGTATTTGTGATTTTAACACGTGCTTTTTGACCAGGTTCTAAAATTGGAGATCCAGAAACATATGTAGTATCGTTGAGGGTATTTATTTCATTATCGATGTAGAAATCTTTCAATATTACTGTAGTTAGTCCTGTATTTTCAATTTCGAGATTAATTTCACTAGTCGAGTCATCAACTTGAACGACTTTACTGCTTATTTTATTAATCCTAATATCTCCTTCCTTCGCTTCTTTTACAAATAGATTACTCGTATCGTTTGTGAAAGTGAAAAGTGAAGAATCAATCGCAGTTGATTGAGCCTCGACTTCAATGTTTACTACATCGTTTTTTTCAAAAGAATTTCCACTAGATTTAATGTCTACCCAAACCAAATCATCATCAGTTGCGTTTAAAGTATTAGTTTCAAAAGCTTTGCCCATATTAAAATTGTAGCTCTCTCCGTTTATTTTTACATCGCTAATCGTTAAATCCCTTGAACCTGTGTTTTTCAACTTGAAACTAGCATAACCAGTATCGAATACTTCCGGATTTTGTATTAGAAAGCTAGATTCTAAAGCAGTGTAATCAAGTTTAAACAATTTCACCATTCCATTTGTTGAGATTTTTTCTACCTTAAAGACCTTAAAGTCATATCTACCATTGTCAGGGATGTGTGTGACATATAGGTTTCCTTGATCGTCTGTTAATGAATTAATTTGATTTTGGTAATACTCAGTAAATGTTTGGAGGTTATTAGGATTTGCTGGAGGAGCCGTTGGGTTTCCATAAAGCATTAACCTAACTAACTGACTTTGGAACCATTTTGCAGTGGGTCTTCCCGATGTGGCGTTAAAATATTCATCTTCTATAAATACAGAATTCGAAGCCCAATTGTCTTCTTCCATTCCAAAATTCTTATACTTTTGGTAGTTATCGTTACAAATCCTTACCATCCAAGGCCATTTTCCCTCGTCACCGCCTAAACCAGAATAGAGCATTCCAAAAAAGACTAATACATAGTCTGCTTGTAACGCTTTAAATACTTTAGCACTATATATCTCGTTTGTTTGCATCATTGCCATGCCCGTCATGCCTATTCGAGTTTGGTTGATTGTTCCATTATCGTTAACCGTTGTCATGTTTCCTATCGGGGTTATCCAATAACCGTAATCCCACCACGAGACAACAACGGATGTACCAGGCAGATTTGTTTTCATCCAAGTTAGAGTTTCTTCCCAATCGTGTATTCCCCCTCCTGGCACCAATTGACTCTGCGATAGTTGAGTTATAGCGATGTTAGAAGCGTGCATAACTTGGGCTATACACATAATCCCAACAATGAAATAAACTGCTCCAATTTCAGATTTACCTACCATCCGCTTTACTTGTCGTTTGCGTTTTCTACTAACACCTGTTCTTCTTTCTCCGTAAAAGCTGCCAAAGATTTTTAGCACATTAACTAATCCATACGCACCAACTAAGCATGCCGCGGGAGCAAATAATAATATTATTCGAATCATGCTACCAGTAAAATAAAAAATTAAAATTAGAAAAGCGAGTAGCAGAATATCAGCGGCATTAGCTCGTTTAAATAAGAAAAACAATCCAAGGGGTAAAAGAGTCAGAGGAATCAAAGTATTATAGTAAAATACACCCCATGAACTTGGCATATGTTCTGCTACGGAAGCTACAACAGACAAACTATCTCGAATTAAAGGACTTAATACACTTACTAATCGTCCTCCAAATCCAAAAGGAATTATATTTGGTGCAACCCATATAATAACGCCTAATATAGCGATTACGGGGATAAGCCCCCACTTTATGGCGTTTATTAAACCATCATATAGACGGGAAAAATTGTTTCTATTTGTATATAAAATATGGAATATGGCTAGAAAAATAGTAAAATAAAAAACTGCACCAAGTTCCACACTAGTAAAGAAAGAATTATATGGGAAATTAATACTAAAAGCATAGACAAGTATTCCAACTCCTTCTATTCCTGCATAAGCGATTAAGAGGTTAGAATCGTATTTTTTCAATAAAATCATAATAAAAACCACAATAGGAAGAATTAACATAACGAAATTAAAGCCTCCCCAACTTAAAGCTAAATAACCAGAAAAGAATCCTCCTAAAATCGAATGATAGAATTTACCTGTTCTCACTGTTTTAATAAAGAAATAAAAGGTCATTAAAGCAGCGAAAACACCAATTGTTTCATTATCGAAAAATCCTGCCGTCGTTCTTTGCATAAAACCAGGATTAAAAGCTAAAAAAAAAGCGGCGACTAATCCGCATCTTCTATCAAGCGCTTCTTTACCTACCAGATAAATTGCATAAACAGATGCACCTCCCATAACCGCTGGAAAGAAGTAGCAAATATCGTATAAAGATATTGGAATCCCTAAGGAATTCACAATTTGATAAATTCCTACTACTGTGAAAGTCAATCCAGGTCTGAGATTTCCACGGTCATATCCTTCGGGAAACCAACTTTTGATGTCGTGCCAATTAAAGTATTCAAATATAGAATGCGTTGATAAATACTCTGCGTTGTAGTATTGTATCCATGGGTCAAATGCTTTTATAAGGTAATTACCAGACGCAATCGGTGTAAGTCTTATTAAAATGGCTAAAAACACAACAAAAAAGAGAGCAATGAAAAACATGATGTTAAATGTTTTTATTGTTACGCTTGCTCTTGCGCGATCTCTGAGATTTTTTAGAAATGAGTAAATAAAGGACATATTTTTTCGTTATTTTTATTGTTAAACGGTATAATAATTATGAAATTTAAAAGATTTGAAAACATTAAAAGATTGTTTTTTAACAAATTAATTGGTCTTGATATTATAACACGAAATTCAATTATTATAAAAATCCTATTTCATACATTAAATTATTAAAATTTTAATTATGTAAATAATAGGAATGGAGAAAACGAGGTATCTCTTTAAATTCTATTACATTGGGTCGAAAAACTATTATGGTTCTCAACGCCAACCCGATTATCTAACTGTAGAAGAATGTCTTTTAAGCGCCTTAAAGGAGAGAAAATATATAAAAGATGAAAAAAAATCGGGTTTCGAAGTAGCAAGCAGAACCGATAAGTACGTTTCAGCTCGAGGATCTACTTTTTCTTTTGTTTCTGAAAAAAGACCTATTTTAATGGAGATCAATACAGCTCTCCCAAAAAATATTGGAATCTGGGGGTATTCCGAAGTACCAATAGATTTTTTCTCAAGATACAATGCACTATATAGACATTACAAGTATATTGTTCCCTATTCATTTATCTTTCGTAGAAATATAACCTCAAATAATCTAAATGAAATGATTAGAGCGTGTAAAACATTTGAGGGAAGACACGATTTTAGTAACTTTTCCAAACAAGAGAAAGATAATGAAAAAACTATCAGAGATATTATGTTAGCATCCCTGAGATTAGACGATGATTTCCTAATTTTCGATTTCAAGAGCAGGGCTTTTTTAAGACAACAGATTAGAAGAATGGTTGCTAAGATTTTTGAAATTGGTTTAGGAATAATTAACTATGAACAGTTTTTAAATTTATTTAATCCCTCCAAAACCTACTCATATCAACCCGCTGATCCCTTAGGATTAATATTGTGGGATATTAATTATGGAAAAAATCTACAATTCACAGTTGATGCCAAATCAAAAGAGAGAATGAATAATTTCTTTCTAAAACAGGAGATAAAATTTTCGACCAAACAGAAATTATTCAGTCTCATGCAGCATAACAATATTAGCGAGAAGGGCTTGTAATTGAATTTCTTCAGTACCTCCTTGACTTAATCGGTATTCAAACTCCGCAAGTAATTTCGTTAGCTCTATTTTTATATCTTCCGACACATCCAAGTCGTAAATTTCTCGATGAATATTCTTAATGATATTTATGCCTGACAATCCATACTCTCTTGTTATATCATTTAACAATTTTAGTGAAAATTGTAATTGCCCCTTAAGAGCGGTTTTAAGAACTTCTCTGATCCGTTCTTGTGGGACTTCTCCAGCTACCCGGAATACCACATCTTGATCAATATTTTTAGAGATTGTTCCGCATGATTGCAGATAATTAATAGCTCTGCGACAATCTCCCTTAGACACATCAACTAAAGCGTTTAAACCATCAGGACTAACACGTATATCCTCTTTGTTTGCAACGAATTTGACACGGCTTTTAATATCTTCGTTACTCAAAGAAGAAAAACGGAAAACTACACATCTAGATTGAATAGGTGGAATAATCTTATTAGAATAATTGCAAATTAATATCATCCTACAGTTGCGCGTATATTTTTCCATTGTTCTCCTTAAAGCTTGTTGGGCAGGTGCGGTCATATTATCTGCCTCATCTAAGATTAGAATTTTAAATGATATATCGGAAGGAGGGTTAGCTTTTGCAAAATCCTTGATATACGTTCTTATTACATCTATACCTCTTGCATCACTTGCGTTCAGTTCGAGAAAAGTAGTATTAATCGCCTTTTTACGACCGTATAATTCTTTGACCATAGCTAACGCAGAAGTCGTTTTACCAGTACCGGCGGGACCAGCGAATATAAGGTGTGGCATAGATTTATCCTTTACGAATTGCTTCAGTCGTTTAATAATTCCTTCTTGGTTAACCACATCATCTAATAAGCGAGGTCTGTATTTTTCCACCCATGGTTTGTTTTCAGCAGACAATGTAACACCTAATACAAATAGATTTACTAATTATAAATAAAAAAATACTATTAAGAATTAAAGTTTCTTTATTTATTATTATTATACAACTATAAAAATAAGACAAAGAAACGATACAATGACAGATTATAAAATTACAAAAATTAAATCTCGATGGATTTTAGATTCACGAGGAAACCCTACTGTCGAGTCTGACGTGTTTGCGGGAAAAATATATGCAAGAGCTGCAGTTCCTTCAGGAGCATCAACGGGAGTTATGGAAGCTTTAGAATTACGAGACGGAGGAGACGCTTTCTTAGGTAAACACGTTACTAAAGCAGTATCAAAAGTAAACACTATTATAAACAATAAACTACAAGGTTTTGATGTTCGAGAACAAACTAACATCGACGAGGAGATGATTGCAATTGATGGTACGGAAAACAAAAGCAATTTAGGTGCCAATGCAATACTTTCAGTGTCTTTAGCTGTTTCAAAGTTAGCTGCGCTTCTATCTGAGAAACCATTATATCAATACCTCTACGAATTAGCATATGGAAAATCAAGGGAAGACTTCTTATTACCTATTCCATCATGTAATATAATTAACGGGGGAGAACACGCTGGAAATGACCTAGCTATACAAGAATTTATGGTATTACCTATAGGTGCTGATTCATTTTCAAACGCAATACAAAATGTCGCGGAAGTTTATCAAAACTTAAAGAAGCTACTAAAACAGAATTATGGGCCTTCCGCAATTAATGTAGGCGATGAAGGGGGATTCGCTCCAAATTTATCAACAACTGCGGAAGCGGTAGATATAATCATAGAAGCCATCGAAGAGGCGGGTTTTTTGATGGGCACCGATTTCGTGCTTGGAATGGACGCAGCAGCAAGTGAATTTTACGAAGATGGAATTTATAATATTGACGGGAAAAAGCTCACAAATGAGGAACTAATGGAGTATTACTTGAATTTATTGCAAGAATACTCATTTAAATCCATTGAAGATCCATTTGATGAGAAGGATTTTAGATCTTTTTCAAACTTAACAGCTAAGGTTGATAGATCGATCCAAATTGTCGACGACGATCTTACTGTTACAAATATCAAAATATTGAAAAAAGCGATAGATGAAAAAGCAGGTAATGCTCTATTGCTTAAAGTTAATCAAATAGGATCTCTAACAGAAGCAATAAAAGCGGCTAAAATGGCATTTAATAATGGGTTCAATGTAATGGTATCGCACCGTTCTGGGGAAACCGAAGATACTTTTATTGCTGATTTAGCAGTAGGACTTTGTACAGGCCAGCTAAAGTCGGGTGCAACATGCCGTTCAGATCGAACAAGCAAGTTCAATCAATTACTCCGCATAGAAGAAGCATTAGGTCCTAAAGCAAAATACCCCAAAAGTTTTGATTCGTGGAAGCATTACATGTAATTATTCTTAACTCTCTATTTTTCTTTTAAATCTGTAAACATTTACACTAATTGATTTAGTTTTTTGTTTATGAAATTTATATGTCTTACTAAGTTTTAAATGATAAGGAAATACGTAATCGATCGCCCAATTATATTTTTTTATATATGTCGAGATAAATTGGTGTACGTTTGGATTTGCAAGATGAATCGAATACACAACATGGGAGATCTTAAACGCATTCGCTAAAAAAGATCGATCAGCAGTTTTTTTTTGGACTCCAAAAGGAGGATTCATAATAGTAGTGATATGGAAACCCTCGGGATTTACATTTCGAAAAAGTTCAAGGTGATTTATATCAGAACAAATAGGGGAGACAATAGACTCTAAACCATATTTACTGATATTTCTTTTTAATATCTTTAAAGCACTGAAATCTATATCTATACTTAATACATTATTTGCTTGGAGATACGCACACGCTATTGATAATCTTCCGGTTCCAGCTCCTAAATCCAAAATCAACCGGTTTTTAACATCGTTAAATTCGATTCCTGCGAAGAAAACAATATCGACAGCACTCTCTGCATCAATGCAATATTGTTCTAACTTAATATTAGGATTCGAAAATCCTTCAGTTTGCTGAAGTAATGATATCAAATCTCTCTTGTTTATCGTAATCGCCTAAAATCTGTTCTCCATAATTTTTTTTATGAAAAATTATGAAAAAATTTAATTATTTTAATTAATAATAATTAAATAGAGAAATTAAAAGATTTTTGTTGAAATTTATGAAAGAATCTGCGAAAAATAATGAAATAGTTCTTACGGGTCAATATTTAGGCGTTGTGGAAGAATACTTACCTGATAAAAGGTCTACTTACATAAGAGATGGTCAAATTTTTGCCACTAAAACAGGAATAGTCAGTATCGATGAAGGACGAAGAGCTATAGAGATTAAAAGTCACCAAGACGAAGATCGAAAAACGATAAAAATTAACGATATAATAATAGGAACGATTCAATTTCTAAGACTATATTCTGTTGGTATTAGTTTTGCTACGATCAATAATAAAATTCACTTTAATAGTTCTTATTTTGGCAATATCCATGTATCCCATATATCCCATAAATTTATTGAAAAAATCGCGGATGCATTTCAAATTACCGATATTGTCAGAGCTAAAGTTATTAAGCAAGAACAAAATGAATACAGCTTGAGCACCGTAGATAATGATCTAGGTGTTGTCCATGCTGATTGTAGCATATGTGGAACACCTCTTGATAAAATAGGACAAAATAAGTTAAAGTGTTCACGATGTGGAAATGATGAAAATAGAAAATTAGCTAGCGATTATGGAAGCGTTTCTGAAAGTCTAAGATACTGAATCGGTTAACTGTTTTTTAACACATGTTTAGATTAATAGAAATAACTAAAAAGAGGATTTATTTTGGGTAACCGTGGAGGAAGAAAAGTTATTAATTTCTATAATTCAAGCGGAGAGTTAGCGAATATTGTTAAATTTCTTGAAGAAGTTCAAAAAAAAATAAATTATCTTAATCTAAATTGTAAAGTGGAAGGAAAAGTAATTAAAATCACATTATTTGGACCAAGAGATCTTCAATACTTAGCAAGTGAAAGACTAAGGGAGCTAGCTAACCAATATTTATAAAGATGCTTATCTTGTTATTGTTTTAAAACCAAAAAACATTTATTTAATTAAAGATTAGAGAACTTAGATTTGGTGGATTATTGTGGCAAAAAAAAAAGCTGAACCGAAAGAAGAAGATGTAGATATTGATGATGAAGACCTATTTGATGATGAAGAGATAGAAAGCCACTATCCAGATTTATCAGATGATTCAAAAACAAAAAAAGAATCAGTCTCTATAGATGTAGTTGATGATGAGGATGAAGATGAAGAAGAAGAGGATTTTGAAATTGAACCCGAACCAGAACTACCAGATTATAAATATCTAAAATTAGCCATGAAGAAAGGTGTTAGAGACGATGATTATACGTTATCCGTAAAAGGTCAATCGCACGGATTTTGTAACATTTTTGTACAACTCCTATTAGAAACGGAAGGTGTAAATTCAGCAGCGTATAAAATTACTATAATTGATCCTCCAGAAATATTCATTAGGTTGGAAGATGGCTATGAGATAAAAAAAATTCTTTACAATGCGATAGAAACCTTGAGATCAGAAGTTGGAAAAGTCGAAAAATTGTTTAAAAAACTCATGTAAACCTCTCTTTTTTGTATTTGTATGAAAACTTTATAAGAAATTACTGATCTTCTATTCTTAATGCCGTTTGATTTTTTATTAAAGGATATAAATTCCATTCTCACTTGTAAGTCGATAGGGACTGATAAGGGGTTAGCAAAAATAGGAGATGGTATCGTTAATCTTACTTACTCAATAGCAAAATCTATTTTTTTAACTAAAGTTAATAAAAACAATAAGAACATACGAACGGGATTAAAAGTAAGTAAAAAAATTTTGGCAGAAGCTTTAAAAAAGGCAGATATGAAAAAATTTGCGAGAAGTAGGGCAGACGCGCATGACCTCGCTGACACCGTTGAGGCTCTTATTGCTTACGTATGGTTTTGTGATAAAATGACAATAGAGGATATAGTTGATATTCTCGTCAATTCTTTAAGCGGTGACCTAAACATTAGAAGCGAGGAAATTCAAAACGCAACGAAAGCTTTCACTAAACTCCTGTTACACATTAAAAAATTTCTACCCGAGAGCTGAGCATGAAGGATTTCCCAATAACAATTGGATTTGACGATGCGAATTTTAAGTTTTTTTCTGAATCACACACGACAGATTTAATTGGAATAGTGTGCCAAGGCACGAGAATGGTTGGCATGGTCAAAAAAGAAATTACTATCGATGGAGATGATGCCACGGAGGTATTAATCGAGCTTATAAGGCAAAATAAAAAACATGTGCAATTCGTACTTACCGATACTATTACTTTTGGTGGTTTTAATATAATAGATTTAGAAGAAATTCACAACGCTACGAATAAACCAATTATTGCTGTAACTGAAAAAGAGGTGGATCTTGATGCAGTTAAGAAAGCGATTTTAAAAAAATTCCCTCAAAATAACATCGCTAAATTACGAAAAATAGTAAATGCAGGTAATTTATATGAAACTGTAATTAAAACAGCGGGAGGTCTTTCGAAAGTGTTTTTTCATTCTAAAGGAATTTCGTATACAGATGTTAATTCTTTATTTCAAAAAGTGTGCATCGATTCCAAAATCCCAGAACCCGTGCGCCTTGCTCATATAATAGGAAAAGCGTTATAAATACATTAATAAAAGAGTTTTATTTGGTATTAATCTCATATTC
>DATKTW010000146.1:0-4257 GCA_035530895.1 Candidatus Nanopelagicaceae bacterium | reverse complement strand
TTAGTAGCAAATAAGTGAGCAAATTCGGACAACTGTGTATGGCTTGTAAGTACTCCACAACAACAACCACAACAAGTACAAATACTCATTGGTCGTTGAGAATTTCCTGGTTGTAGTACTAATCCATCCTCTTCTGCTTTTTCTAAAAATTTTAATGCCTCTTCTTTCGAAATTTCCCGAGCTAGGCCTTTTTCTATAAAACTTTTAGCACCCGATCTAAATGATAAACATGATTCGCGTATTTTTGTCTTCGTGCATGGCTCTCCGATGAGATCTGCCCCTTTTCGACATATACATTCCATGATTGCTATTGGTTCTCCAATATTTTCAATTAAACCTTTTAAATCGTCGTATTGAGCAATTGACTGTTCATAATCAACAGTTTTATTCAGTGGTATAACACGTAATTGTGGAACTCCTGTACTATTATATTCCTCATTAAAAAATGTTTCTTGTATGTATTGATGGGCATCTTTGAAAAATTCGGGCGTTAGTCTATTCAATTGATATTCAAACATACCTACTACAAAAGGAGCGCTACCGTAATACTTTGTGTCTGTTTCTCCTTCTTTCACGATCCCACGATTAATTAAACCATTGAAATACATCTCATCCAGTTTGTCTTCTAATTCTTCTAAAGAGATACCACTCTTTTTCAATCTCCTAAAAATTTTTTTTAACGGATCCGCCATAAAATTCAATTCCAGTCCGATTTGAGCTTGTTCTGGAGTGAATAGATGCTTCAAAATTTTAATTTCAATGCCAGATTCTGTAGCTGGATATCCAACTGGCATTTTATCAAGATGTTTCTGTAATTCTTTATAATAATCAATATTTTCTTGTTCCATACAAAAGTGCAATAGTGCCTAATTTAAAAAGGTGATAAATATGTTTTAAAGTCTGAGGGAATTGGCCTTATTACGAAAAATTGAATAAAACATCCGATTATTTTACAAATTATAATCTTTCCATTCAGAAGGGACCTTTGACACTTTTTCTCGCCCTGTAGGTTGATAGACTTTTTTTCCTAAAGGTCTAACTTTTAAATTACCATCAAAAAATTGTGTAATTCTTTGCCTAGCTAATTTAATATATTCCAATTCTTTATCTACACCAATAACCTTTCGAGAATGCTTTAATCCTGCAACTAGGGTCGTTCCTACACCGCAAAAAGGATCTAAAATATAATCTCCTCTATTAGTGAGAGCAAGAACACATCTTTCTACTAATTCTATTGGAAATTGGCAAGGATGAATAGTTTTTTCTGGATGGTTAGATTTAACGTTTGGAAACTCCCAGAAAGCAGTCATCCAATCATCTTCTAATATTTTCCAGACATCTGAAGGATTTTTTCCTAAAGGGTTTCCTGAAAGTTTACCCTTATTTGGTCCCTTATATGCGCGTTTCCCGGGATATTTTGCTGGTACTCTTATCGAATCTAAATTAAAAACGTAATTATCTGTTTTTGTAAACCATAGAATCGTCTCATACCTTCCAGAAAATCGATTTTTGCAATGTAATCCATGTCCAAAATGCCATACAATTCTATTCCTCAATTTCATACCTATTCTTTTGAAAATATCGTAAAAAAAGATATCTAAAGGATAAATTTCACCGTTATCCACATAATTTCCGACTTCCCAACAAACACTTCCTTTACTTTTAAGTTTATTATGAAGATGTTTAATGATAATTTCTTGATTTTTCAAATATGCGTCTAATGTTGCTATTTCCTCGTAGTCTTTGCCAATGTTATAAGGAGGTGAGGTCACTATTAAATTTATACTATTATCAGGTAAAGTTTTCAAGAATTTTAGTGAATCTCCATGATGCAAAATGATCTTCCTTTCTCTAGCAAATTCAGTATAAATTTTATAAGTTTCTGAGTTAGAGGTCGTCTTTTTTTCCGTTGTCATCATTAATCCATTGAATTTTAATAAGTGAAGAGTAAGAATTTTAAATACTATTGACCTCTAGTCAGATTTTGTAAATTAAATTATTTGTTAAGCCTTTATCAAAATTGCATTTCTTCTTTTTTTCTTTCTAACTCAAAACGAAACATGTTCGAATTTAGCTTTATAAACGCTTTACAATTATACTTATTAAATAATCATTAAAATTGAAAAATAGATGTGAAATATTTGAGTGAATCTAGTCATAATAAAGAAAATCCTGAAATTTTAGATTTAGAAAGTTTACTTGATTATCAAGAAGGCTCCGTTGTTAGTAGAATGTTGATTAACAAAAAAATAGGCACTGTAACTTTGTTTTCTTTTGATAAAGGCGAGGGTTTAAGTGAACATACAACTCCGTTTGATGCGTTAGTTTATGTTTTCGATGGCAAAGCAGAAATTATAATTTCTAAAAAACCTTATATTTTAGATAAAGGGCAAATAATAACGATGCCTGCTAATGAACCCCATGCTCTTAACGCTTTGGAGAAATTTAAAATGATGCTAATAATGGTTAAAGCTTAGAAAATAAGTAATTTTTGTTCTTTTTCTTTTATCTCATGAAAAAATAAAGTTTTATTTTTTCTAATTATATTTTTTCTTTTTCTCCAGATATTGTTGTTCAATCAGAATGTCCATCTGAGCATTCAACCAACACAACTCATCATAAGTGCTAGATGAATTATACACTTCCTCTGCCTTTTTACGAATATCTTCAAGCGAAGGCATTTCAAGTCTTACTTTTTGAATAGATTCAGCTAATAGCCAGCATAAATCGTTATATGAATATTTTTTTAATGAGAGATAATAAGCAGCTTCTCTGATTTGAGATTCTAGACCAATTTCTTCATCATCTGTAGTCACCACATCTTTTTCTGTAGATTCCTTAGCTTCAGCTTCTTCACTTTCTAATACAACTGCTCTGTGTTTTTTTAGTTGTGTTAACCATGCAAACACCCCTGCTTCAGCAGCTTCCTCTTTAATCTCTGGGGTTTTAATCTCTGGAGTAATCATCTCTGAATTGGATGAAGCCACTTCTTTAGGTGCTAATAGTACCAGCTCGGGTCTGCGTTCAGTTGATTTACCGGGTATTAGTCCCTTTTTTAACTGATCCATCATCGATAAAAATGATCCATATTCCCGCTTTTGCATCATTATTAATATCTTACACGCACCTCCGCGATCTTTGTCAAATCTCCTAGCCCAAGCTGCTGTAAGGTCTTTTTTATATTGGGGAACACTAAGCCCCACCCAAATGTATAATGTGTTTTTCTCGATGTCATCAATAAGATATACATCATGGTCATCAAAATCTAATTTACTTAGATCGATTAAATTTCCTTTTTCATCAAGACTATAAAATTTCAAATATTAACCCCACCAAAGTTGATTAAGCTTATAAAAATAGATTCAATTAAGGTATAAAAATTTTTATTAAATACTTCTTCAAATATCAATTAATAGTTTTACTTGAAATATTAATGTATTAATACTTATTAAGCTATTAATAGATACAAATTTCTTCAATTTTCATTGAATTAAAATTATAGAATATCTGCCATAAAATCCGTACAGGTGTATTTAAAATTAAAAAAATCGAACTTTTATCTGAAAATGGAGATTCTCGCGGTTTTTACGATCTCGTTAATCAGCTTAACGATTTAACGGGTAAAGAATGGGTATTTTCAACAAAATCAGTAATTCCAAAAGGATATCCTCCGAGTTTTCAATTAAATCTAAGAAATAAACACGGAGGGCAAAAACCACCGGAATTATGTGAAAAGTTGATTGAGATTTTTACTAAAGAGGGGGACCTAATTCTTGATCCTTTCTGTGGTGTCGGAGGAACATTGATCGCATGCAATTTAAGCAATCGTAACGGCATTGGGATTGAAATCAATCAAGAATGGATCGATGTTTATCATAAAATCTGTAAAATTGAATCTATCCCCCCTCAAAGGATTATCAAGGGTGATTCTCGTGAAATTCTTCAGAATTTTAGTAAAGACCCAAACTTTAAGGTAGATTTTATATTGACCGATGTTCCATTTTGGAAGATGGATATTATTGAGAAATCGAAAGGTACGTACAAAAAAGTTGGAGAAGAATCGAAAGGAGTCTATTCCGATAAATCAAAATTAACTCAATTTATCCCTAACTCTCAAAATTCACAGCAAAAAAAAATTGAATGGGAACTTTTAATAAAGAAAACTTTCAGCGAATGTTTTAAACTTTTAAAGCCGGGGCGATATTGTGCTGTTTTTATAGGAAATATGTATACTGAAGGGCGTTACCATCTTTTAAA
>DATKTW010000145.1:0-8952 GCA_035530895.1 Candidatus Nanopelagicaceae bacterium | reverse complement strand
TTACCATTATCCTCCTCCCGATTTTTTCTGCCATCGTAGGAAAGGGATTCTTTCCAAATCCGATCATCATAGCCTTCATAGGCGGAGTTAATATGGCTGGTAACTTCTTACCGCAAGGTTCAGCGTGTGATCTTCTCACCCTTTCGTTGGCAAAAAAAAACAAGGTGGTGAATCTAGATTATAACCGCTTACTCAAAAATGGATCTATTTTTGCGACGATGCACTTTTTCCTTATTCTAGGATATACTATGATTTACACTTTAATTTTAATGTAAAAGAATAAAACTTAGAAAATCTTGAATAAAAAAATCTCATAATTTTGTCTTTACATAAGGTTAGATATATTTTAACAAAATTATTTTTAAATAGGTTTAATGATCATAATTCTCTACTTAGCCTAAAGATTAATAACAAGAAATCTTTATAAATTCTGAATAATACTATAGTGTTGTAAATTTATAGATGATTGAAATCTAATATAAATTAATCTAAATTAAACAATAAGATATAATATAATGACTGAAATTCAGAAACTTACCAAAATTTCCTTGTTGTTATACGCGCTCGCAGGTTTTATTTTTGCTTTTCTCTACTTGGTAATTCCCGATATTTTTATTTACGATTTAACTCAGTGGCCATTTAATGATCCTATTTATTTTAGGTTATTTGGAGGAACTCTTTTAGTTCTTGGCTTGGCTTCTCTTTTAGCTTATTTTAAAAAGGAATGGGAACAAATAAAACTATTTTTCGAGTTAGCCTTGATGTGGTTATTAATGGTAACAATTATTAATTTTTTTGAATTGACAATGTTATCTTTGCCCGTTATAGCCCTCGCGAATACTATAGTCGATACTATTCTCGTAGCAATCTATTTAATCCTAGGGATATATTGCTGTATGAAACAAAGAGGTTAAATTCAAGATTTTTTAAAAAATATTTTTTTTCTTTTATTAATTTTTCATTCTAAATCTGGTTTATTGGGCCAATTTCTCTTTTATCTGAGAAACCAACTTCTCACTTTCTTCAGAATCAGTTAAAAATTCGATATTTGAGGGTGATCTAACCCCTAATCCTAATTCAACAGCTCTTTTAATTTGATCTTGTTCAAAAATTGGACCGTTAGTAACTTCTGGCGTAGTTCTAAGAATTCGCAATATTGCGACTCCTACAGCGTCAATAGCTATTTTATCTGTGCCGGCAACAAATACATTTGCTTCTACGAGCGTACCTTCCATAGGTCCGCGATCCACGAAGGTAGTGACGCCATCCATAACGATCAAGTCCGGTTTATAAACGCAGTTAATCTCAGCTATCATTTCTCTTTGATGCTTTGATGAGTGTAACTCTGCCATGTTTTTTTTATTGACTAATCCTACTGCGTTCTTTAGCGAGATAGTAAAATGTCCACCGTACATGTGAGTTTTTAAACAGCATGTCTCTATTATGCATTCGGCGTTATCGTAAATTTTGGCAAAAAGGAATCCTTCTTTCCAGTGATTACCCTCGGGATTTTTAAGGACATAATCACCATTAGGTACGGCAGTTAAATCTACAATATGAAATCCTAAATCTTTTGCTAAAGCATTCAAGCCCTTTTTTTCAAAAACATCCGAAGTTTTAGCGGGACCGCTCCGTTCAGCAATAGTTATCGATTTTGCTCCCATTTCTTTTAACTTTATAATAAGCTGCTTTATTGTCTCCATTGAGCTTGAAGCCGGAGGAGGATCCGCAGTATTGAAATTTGGCTTGAAAATTACATCTTTGCCCTTAGCGGGATTTAGTCCTAACAACTCGAGGGATTTATTTACTCCATACACGCGATCGTTTGTAGAAATAACAGCAACTTTAGTCATTTTATCCACCATATATTAGATAGCTAATTAGATGAATAAAAATAAATTTAACTGTTTAGAAAATTCAGTCTCTATTTAATATTTGAAAATATCAAAATTCGACAAAGAAATTGCTAACTTAGTATTCGATTGAGCTTATTTCCAAGAACTTCGGGTAGTTCTCCAAGGTAAGAGTTAAGATCACAAAAAAGTAAATAAAGGTAAGGTTCAAATAAGCTATCAACCGTTGGACCTACATCCGATTTATAGATATAGACCCATATTTGCTCACCCGCATGAGTAGATTGACGATAAATCCAATTTAAAGGTGGAATTTCTGGGATGTTGCCAATATTTCTTAAAATTTCGTGGATATCGTCGAAGGAATACTTTTTCCCGAGGCTCATTAGTGGTGAAAGGTCGAACGATGTAATACAAATGTCCCTCAAGCCGTAATTTTTCATCTCTCTTAAAAAGTCGCTCCCTAACCGTTTTAGTTGAGTCTTATGTTCACTAACTCGGGCTTTGGCTTCAAAGTCAGTTAAAATATTATAGATTTTTTCTTCCTGTACGGGTAATATCTCGATAGCAGACTCTAAAGGGATTTTATATATAATGAGCGAATCGTAAATCAGCTTAATTTTTGCATAAACTGATTTATGAAATAGATATGACTCTGTTTGACATGTAATTAAAACATCTCCAAAGAATTTGGTTTTATCCTTCTCAAAGTCTGATGATTCGTCAGAATTAAATTCAAGTATATGAATATTCTTAGAGATCGCTCGTGCGAATTTAAATAATGCTGAAACTAACCCCGCGTTTAATTCAAAAGAATCTGATACTTCAATATCGGATAGAGGTTTTAGTTCTTCTTTCGAAAAATCAAAAAATCGTAAATATAATTTGATGCCTTTTGGGGCTTCTTTTACAACCAAGTTATAATAAGGAAAGCCATTACTTGTAATAACCGAAAAATTATAGATAGTCAACTTCTTAGACAATTAAGTAAAAAAAGGTTAATTATATTGATATATTCATAGTATAAAAATATGATTTTAAATAATTTTAGTATGATTTTAGAGTTTATTGTGAAATCTAAATCAATGGAATTAAAATTATAACCTAATCAATTCTAACTCCCTGTTTCTTAAGGCTTGTTTGAACCTTAGAAAAATTAACCTGTCTACAAGAAACATTATCTTTGTAAGAAATAGCGGCAGCCACTCCTGCTCCTTGACCGGTAACTGTACAACAACACATCTGTCGGGTTGCCGCGTGAGATATTTTATCACCTGCTACACAACGACCTACCACGAGTAGGTTTTCTACCTTCTGAGGAACGATAATGCCATAAGGGACTTGAAAATATCTTCCTGTAGTAGGCATGATCGCGATGCCATAACCG
The DNA here is from genome assembly GCA_035530895.1 of Candidatus Nanopelagicaceae bacterium. Classification (GTDB taxonomy): domain Archaea; phylum Asgardarchaeota; class Lokiarchaeia; order Sigyniarchaeales; family SOKP01; genus SOKP01. Next base: position 5,712 of record DATKTW010000145.1, on the reverse strand, counting down.
TCTATGAACTCAGGACATATCCCAATGGAATCCTTGAAACGACCTTCATTTCTTACATCGTGTTCGGTGATCTCATATTCACCCATAATTTTTCTCGATTCTCTAGTACCCAGTGATGCCCCGATCGTTCTAAGTCTTGCTTTTTTAAAACCGGGAGTGTATTTTTTTAATGCTTCAATTGCCCACATAACTCGCTTTCTACCTTCGATTTCTGCTTTAGTGAGGTCCCATACATCTGTAGGGTCGATACCTGTCATGTGAATCCCATTGAAAGATGTAATTTCTCCCGCATCTGTATAATTGGTCCAAAAACTTTCTATTTTCACATCTTTTGGTATCTCACCAGCTTCTTTGGCCTTGTTAAACGGTTCAACCAAATATGTGCTAAAAGAACTTTCTTCCTTTCCGGAAGTATCACCCCAGTCTCCTATACTACCAGGATTTAGGTATACATACATAAGAAATTTACCAATATTAATTCCACTACAACCGTAATTAACCGTTACTTCCATTAATTCGTTCTTTGGGCTTTTACGAAAAGGTACACCTGAATGATATGCTATGTCAGCATCTCCCGTGGCATCTATCACTCTTTTTGCTAAAATCGCTTGTCTCCCCGATTTACTTTCCGTTATAACTCCTTTAATTGTCTGATTTTCCATTATCGCATCAACAGCCGAGCAATGGAGTATAGGTGTAATATTTGCATCTTGTACGAGCTTATCTGCTATACATTTAAACATTTCAGTATCCAAGATTTCATAGGTTGGTTCCCCATTAACTATTAATCCCTCCTTTTCTATTGTTTTTATCATCTCTTTATTCTTTATGTTTCCGAATACATTGATGCTTCCATTCATATCTTTTGCTAATTTTTCGAATTCTAAACCAATTCCTCCAGCATCAACTGTTTGCGCGTATCGATACCAAGCAATGGTTCCAATCATCGCTTGCGTTATAACTCCTCCAAAACAACCGTAGCGTTCAATAAGCATTGTGTTTACTCCTTCTCTAGCAGCAGCAATAGAAGCAGAAAGTCCCGCTGGTCCTCCTCCCACGATTAAAACATCGGTTTCTGCCATGATAGGCGTTTTTCTTGAAGGTTCTTCTATAATATTCATGATTTTTCACCTTAAAACACACAGTTGAATATGGGGAATATTACATAACCATATGAATTTTAAGATTCATTAAAAATGAAGCGCTTTTGTTTATTAATCAAAAAAAGAGGGTGTTCATATTTGGACACTTGATATTTAATCAGCAGTATTTAAATTATAATTTCATTTTTATATTACGGTAATTTATCTATTTTTATGGGCATTTTAAACTCATTTATTAATTTTGAGCTTAAACTAAAACAATACAAATTGCAATTCGTATTTCTTTTTCTATTTTGGTTTGCGGGGTTTATTTTCTTTCTTATTACAGAACCAGGCTCGAGCTTTGGCGAATTAGTTTTATATTCCTTAACTGTGCGTTCCCCCTTAAATGCAGGAGATTTTGCTAATTTTTACTCTCTAATCTGGCCAATTCTATTGGAAGTGATCGTGTTTGGATTTATTATGGGAGAACTATTAGAAAAATATAATCCACTCATTACAAGTAGAATCCTTGCAAAGCATAAACGCAATCATACAGTAATTATTGGATACAATCATTTATCAGAGAGAGTTATTGAATATTGTATCGCTACTAAGAAACCTTATTGTATCATCGAGGATAACGAAGAATTAGTAGAAGATTTAATCAATTTGGGTTGTCCAGTGGTAGTTGGGGACCCTACAGAGACAACCAACCTTGCTTTTGTGAGCATAAAGCGCGCAAAAGAAGTTTTCATTTGTATTGATGATGCAAGAATAGCGATCATTTGTACCGAAAAAATTCGCAAAGCCAACCAGGAATGCCCAATTTACGTACGCGCTTTTGAGGATCATGTACAAGAATATCTCAAGCAGTCTCCGCTAAACGCAATTCCTTTTTCCACCTCAAAATGGGCAATGGATGGTATCCGAGAGTGGATCAAAGGTAAAAAAGGTAAGGCTCTCGTAATCGGACGAGATAGTTTGACTCATCGAATTGCTTATGACATTTCTTTACAACCCGATCGGGAAGTGTTCCTTTTTGATGATGAGCACGATGGCATCGAGTTTAAAGTAAATGACCAATTACATATCATAAATGAGTTCGCATGTTTTTTAAGTGATTTGAAAGCTCATGTAAAATTGGAGGAAGTCACTCAAGCATTTATTTGTTGGAAACGAGATTCGGAATTTGATGAATCGCTTTATCTGACATCCAAGTTAAATTTGCGTTTTCCTCATATAGAAATTTTTGTAAGGATTTTTGACGAGGAACTCATAGATTTGGTTGAAAAATATAATGCAAAAACATTTTCAACTTCCTCCAATGCGTTTAGAATGCTTCAGAAGCAGGTATCCTCATATTCTGCAATTGCTCCTAAACGCGATAAGTAAACACCAAAATCTTTTTTTACTCTTTTTTCGTTTAGAAATAAAACTTCGATTTATTGGATAAAGGTAAAAAATTGATAAATTTTACAATATTTCAAAGTTTATCTATTATTATTATAATCGCCAAAAACGAGTTGAGGATATAAATTATGAGTATGGAAGGGAAGATATGCATAGTAACCGGTGCGAACTCCGGCATTGGTAAGGCTACAGCTATTGGTTTAGCAAAAATGAATGCTACAGTTGTAATGCTGTGTCGTAGTAAAGAGCGTGGAGAAGAGGCGCAAAGTGAAATAATTGAACTTACCGGAAATAATAATGTGGATTTGCTTATATGCGATTTGTCATCTCAGAAAGAAATCCGCGATTTTGAATCTGAATTCAAGAGTAAATATCAAAATCTCCATGTTCTGATAAATAACGCTGGAGTTATGTTATCAAAAAAACTTCTATCTGTAGATGGATTTGAAATGAATTTTGCCGTTAACCACCTTGCACCTTTTTTACTGACTAATTTGTTACTCGATATATTAAAAAAATCAGCACCAAGTCGCATCATCAATGTAGGTTCAGCAGCACATAGAATGGGGAAGATAGATTTTGAGGATCTAGAAAAAAAAAACAAGAAAGGACGTTTTTTCAGATTATACGGATCTTCAAAATTAGCATTGACTCTCGTATCCTATGAGCTCAGTAGAAAATTGGAAGGTTCTCGTGTAACCGTAAATGTCGTCCATCCTGGGCTTATTAATACTAAATTAGGCCGAGATCGATCTTCAACCAGAAACGGTTTCGCAAATAAATTCCTTAAAAGCCCAGAAATTGGTGCTGAAACTTCAATTTTCTTAGCCTCTTCACCTGAAGTAGAGGGAATTACGGGAAAATATTTCGCTAAAAAGAAGGAAAAACTTTCTTCTAAAGATTCTTATAACGAAGAGTATGCTAAACGATTATGGGAAATCAGCACAGAAATGACGAAACTTTAAAAAAAACTAAAATCTAAAAATTCGGCAAAAGAGTATTTTACACTATAAAGTGAAAAACCTATAAGTGACATGGATTATTGAGATATCATACACAGAGTATAAGCGATGATGAGTGAAAATAAGATTATTGAGAATTTTTACACAATTTTAGAATCAAAAGGGTATAAAGGAACGATTATTACGGCTAAATGTATCCCCAATTTACAAAACGCTGTTAAAAAATTTAACAATGAGAAACTTTTGGATCCAGAATTTTACATCGAATATAAAAATTATTTTGAATTTGAACCTAAAACGGATTTTGGTGAGGTAAAATCTCTTTTTATGATAGCAATGCCACAACCCCAATATAAAATCGTTTTTAACTGGAAAAATAAAGAAATACCTCTGATAGTACCACCAACTTATTTACATAGCAGAGCGCTAATCAACAAAACCCAAGCATTCTTAACCAACTTGTTAAAACCGAGTGGATTTAGCGTAGAATTTGCTCGTTTACCTCAAAAAACTTTAGCTGTACGTGTCGGATTAGCTGAATATGGTAGAAATAATATTACATACGTACAAGGAATGGGTAGTTTTCATCGTTTGTTTACATTTTACTCCGATTTTCCTTACGAACAAGACGATTGGCAAGAATTACGAATGATGGATCTTTGCAAAGAATGTTCGGCATGCGTCCGCAAATGTCCTACTGGAGCGATTCCTAAAGATAGGTTTCTTTTACGCGTTGAACGATGTTTAACTTTTCATAACGAACATCCCGCTGATGTACCTTTTCCAGACTGGATTGATCCATCCTGGCATAATTGTTTAGTTGGTTGCCTTCATTGCCAAAAGGTGTGCCCTGCAAACGAGAAAGTTATAAATTGGACCGAACCTGGACCATTTTTTAGCGAGGAAGAGACAAAATTGCTCGTGAGCGGAACGACCGTAGAAAACTTACCTGATGAAACAAGAAGTAAAGTTGAAGAACACGACTTAGCTAATTATTTATTCGTTTACCCTCGTAATTTGGGCGTAATTCTCGATAGGGAATAATAGAGTCATCAATAGGTAAAAACTAAATTTAGTCAAATTTATTTTATAAGTAAAATCCGTCAGAATTTATAGTGATAAGGCTTCTAAGGCGATTTAACATAAATTTTGGATCGTTGTTCCAGAAAATTTTGGCGCTACTAAAATTTTAGAAATAATGATTTCCAAGAATAAAATTTAATAATAAATATAACTTAATTGTTGATTAAAGAAAGAAAATATTAGTCTTGAAAAATTAACGATTATGCCTGATCAAAACGTAAAAAATCCACCTATGGATAGCTTTTCAATTAAGGATATTGTCAACCTTTCTATTGTAGATATGGTAATGCTACAATTATTATTAAAACACACGAAACCGGTTGTTAGACATATTTTATATAACGAAATTTCGCAATTTTTAACTGTAGAAAAACAAAAGGTTGTGAAATCAACTAAATTTAACGATATTCAAGCGGGGGCGAAAAAATTTCAAGATTTTCTCCAAACAAACAAAAAATTTTCAAGTTCAAGCCTCTACTATAGTTTAGACAATTTGGAAAAGAAAGGATTAGTTAAGTTCAATTACGATAAAAAAAATAAAGTTGAATCAGTTGAAGCAACTCAGTACACTGAAATTCTTATTAACACAATCCTAAAACATGTTATAAAATTTGGATTAATCGAAGCTGAGCAGAATAAATCTCTACCAGAGATAATTAAAGAAGTAGTTGAGGAAAAAGTACTCGCGGATTTGGAAGATGAGAAGTTTGGAACCATGCTTTACATATGGTTTAGTAATTTTATTAATGTCAAATGTATAAATCTCTTTTCTACAATAACTAAGAATTTATTTATTTTATCAAATAAAGAGGCTTTTGAAAATGTTTCTAAATTAGGATTGGATAACGTTCAAAATACTTCTTTATTCAACAAAACCATTAGAGAATCTGACAATTTTTTTGATGCCGTGATTATACCTTATCACTTCAGAAACACTAATTTTGAGGATGTATCTAAAGAGGTAATTCTGGAAGATGCATTTAGAATTGTTAAAGAGAATGGAGTTGTAATTATTCACAGCTATACGAAAATACCTGACATTGACCACGCATTTTTTAATATTTTTACTAAATGGGTCAAAAATATTTACACCGATATAGAATTCTATTCCGAAGAAGAGTTTAAGGATGAATTACTTAAAACAGGTGCCAAAGAAGCTGAAGTTTTTGTAT
>DATKTW010000144.1:0-7168 GCA_035530895.1 Candidatus Nanopelagicaceae bacterium | reverse complement strand
GAATATGCAAAAGATAATATCTTAGTTAATGTTGTCTGTCCTGGACCAACATTAACCAATCGAATGGAAGAACTAATAAAAACTCAAATGAATAATTTAGGTAAATCAAGACAAGAAATAATGAAGAATTGGGTAGATAACATCCCTTTAGGGAGATTGGGTCGCCCTCAAGAGTTAGCAAATCTCGTAATTTTTTTAGCTTCCGATAAAGCTAGTTATATTACTGGAACAGTAATCCAAGTTGATGGTGGATTTGTGAAAAATTCACTTTAAATAAACTTAATCTAAAATTATCAAATCAATATTCCAGTAATTTAAATTAATCACATATCAGGTTTATTATAATTTATGAAATGAAAATTTAAAATAGTGGGATGTAACACATATTACATATTTGATTAGGAACATATACACATCTAGGTATTTAGGTATCAAAATTGGTAACCAGAGTAAATAAAAAATAAAAAAAATTAATTTTTAATACTATTTATATTGCTAGTGATTGTTTCCAATCCACTTTTGCTTTCATAATCTACATTCTTGATACCTGTAAAACTCCAAACTAAAACAGTTACAATCACACCAAGAATAGCACAATATAGAAACAGATTGCCAACTCCAAACATTTCCGCTAAAGGCCCAGAGAGTAAAGTTCCGATTGGAGAGATTGACATGGATAACGAATTATCGATGGAAGTAATCCTCCCCATTTTATCGGCTGGAACAACCGTTTGTATAAAAGTTTGATATAAGGCATTTATAATTGGTAATGTTAAGCCCATCGCAACACCACCTATACCTATTACTAAGTATCCTCCTGGAGGAGCCAAAGCCATAATCCCATACCCCATCATGAGAATAAAAATACAACCAAATATAACTTTCATCTTACTATTCCAGGTTTTCTTGATTGAAGTTAAAAGGGCACCACAAATCATACCACCTTGAAAAAACACTAAGACTATTGCTAAATGTGTAGCAGAACCACCGTGAAAAACGTTAATATAATAGGGCATCAATGTATCAAAAGGTCTTATTAAAAAATTGAGTAACATCGATAGAAAAATTATTGTAACTAGTCCAGGTATAACCTTAATAGTTTGAAAACCAAGTTTGAATTCCCTAAAGAATGATTTCTTTTCAACATTTTCTCCATGATTCTCGACTGATGGAATCTGGATGAGCACTAGCGGGATTAAAGCTATAAGAAATGTTATGACATCGACCCAAAGAATCGTGTTTATTGGAAAAATAATCATTAAAGTTGCCCCTATTAATGGTGCAATAATTTGAACTACTCCAGTAAACAAGAAATTAATCCCGTTAATTCTGGACAAATTTTCTTTTGGGACCATCGCTGGTATAATAGAATTCACTGCTGGTAAATGAAACGCTTGAAAAATACTGCGAACACTTATGAATATTAAGACAATCCATATATTGGCAAGATTCATCTGAAACAAAACAAGTAAAATTAGAGTTGCAACTGCTTGTAGAGAGTCAGCAACTACAATTATTACTTTTCTGTTCAATCTGTCAGCAAGAACTCCCGCAATTGGCATAAAGATCACTTGACAAAGAATAAACAAAAATGAACCGATTGCTAGATATATTGGGCTCTGTGTTTCCACTGTAACCCACCATATTATTACAAAGTAGACAACCATTGATCCAAATAGAGAAAATAATTGTCCCGACCAAAAATACATATAACTTCTAAATGAGTTCTTATTTGCTAATTCCTCCATTTCATTTTCACATCTTTCTTTTCAGTTTTTTTTTTTTCTTAATTTTTCTATTTTCTACATCTCTTCTTTCAATTTATTTTCACTTGGTAAATTATCTCTCAAAAAACTATTAATTTTATTTATTTCTTTGTTAAATGACACTTTCTGATTTTTTAATTCACTTTTTCAATATCCTCTAATTCCCTTTAATTTGATTTATCTGGTTTAGGTTTTTATCCCTACAATGAGCCGTATTTAAATGTTGTCAATCAATTCGTTAATTTTTGAAATCACTTCTTCAGGAGCGCTCGTGAATTTAAACACTCCTTTCTCCAATGAACCTTCAATACCCTCGTCGACTAATTCGTAAATAAGATTTTCAGCGTCCTCGTTTGCTCGGTTAAGTGCTTGAGCCAGTTTTTCAATCGGTAAACTTTTTTGAAGCTTGATTAAACCCCTGACTCTCTTTTTTATTCGATCTTTATCGCTTGAACTTGAACTCGAAAGATCAATTTTAATTTTAGACTTTTTCTTTTTTCCTTCAACCTCGCGCTCGATTTCACTTGCTAGATCCTCTATTCCTGATTCTTTAACTGCACGTTCAATATTCTCTCCCAATTCCTCTAATTTTGATAGATCCCCTATGTTATTCTTAACAAACCTCATAGATTTTCTAATTAGCTCTGATACGGATGATCCTAACTCTTCAGACCAATCCCTCCATTCATCGCTCGTCTCGGAATCAACTGAAATATTTATACGTTTTGCAACTTTCTTCTGAGCTTTTTCTATTCTTTTTTGGATTTTGTCAAGATATTTCTCTCTATGTTTTTCCATTTTAGCTTTTACATGTTCTAACCTTACTTTAGCTTCCTCAATTTGCTCTCTTGCGTTTTCTTTTATTTCGTTCAATCCATCTTTTGTATCTTCGATTTCGCGTATAATGTAATCTCTCTCGTCCTGTAAATCCTCTAATTCTTCTAAAAGTTCCTCTTTTATCTCTTCTTTTGTGTCTTTCAAATCTTCTATTTCATCTTCGAAGTCTTCGTGTAAGGTCTCTAACTCTTCCATAAGATCGTCTTTGATATCCTCCAGCTCCCATTTTATTTTATTCTTGATCTTTTCAATATCACGATTTTCTCGATCCTCTCTATCATCATTTTCTGTTTCTTTATACATATTCATTCCTCCATCCAATTTAATGGATAATTCATAATTTTTAATTTTATAAAGTTAAATTTATTCTAAAAAAACATATTTTTATTTTCCTATTCTACCTTCATCTATTTCGGAAATTTGAATTGGCTCATTTGCCAATACCGCTTTATCGTCTACTTTAATACTGTCTATATAATAAACATTTCCACCAACTTCAGTTCGGTTTCCGATAATAACATGACGTCCTTTTACATCTCCATCAACAAGAGTGTGGCTAATGTCAACTGTATCCACCCCATAAATACTTCCAGAAACAATGTATGGATGTTTAGCGATATATTTACTCCTAATGGCGGTTTGGGTGCCGATCAACACTTCTTTAGCATTAAGATCTCCATTAATCGTTGTAGAACCCTCTATTTCGATGGTTTCTTGTGAAAATAAACCACCATCAACTCTCGTTGAGCCTGAAAGCCTTATTCCTTGATCTGCTTCGACTTTGTCTCCAGCCCTTAACGAACCTGAATTTCCAAACGCTCCATCAATTTTGATCCCTTGACCAATCGTAGTTGAACCTGAAAATTTCGCGTTTCCTTCAGCTTTAAGGTTTCCGCTTAATCTGAATGAACCAGAACTTTTAACATCGCCGTGGACAGTTAAATCACCTTCTCCTCTCATTGAACCAGATGATCTAAACCCTTCGCATTCAAAATTTCCATCGATTTTAGCGGAACCTGACACAACTAAAGTATCGTTTAATTTCATTCCCGAAAGACTTCCTGATCCTGATATTTTCATTTTTATTTTTTCTCCTCCATTTTTTCTTTTCTTTTTTATTATATGGTTATTTATACAATTAATAGTCAAATTTGGTTAATATCTAAGTAAATAAATATCTCGTTTTATAATCTTGCCATGATTGGCATTTTCTTTTTAAATCTTTAACCTCTTCAAAATACCTTGGATTTAAATCCGCCTTTTTTATTATATCCATCTTTTTTACCTCCTTATTCATGTTTTTTTTATTTAGTTTTTTGTAGATTTGAAATATTTTTAGCAGTTTTTTATTTATTTTTATTATCGTGATTTTTTATGTAGTTTGTACACACTTATAAAAGTTAAAAAAATTATTTAAAATTTAACGGCTAACAAAAGAACTTGTTAAAACTTGGGAATATATTTTACATTTGATGTCGTCTAATTCAATTTTTTTGTTGTAAGTCATGATTATTTCCTCCAATTTGTTTTTTTTGTTTTTGTTTAATATTTATTTTTTTGTTTCTACTTATTATATAATCACAATCATATATAAATGTTGTGTAAATCGTGTGTATTAATTATGTATCAGAATTGTTGTATTCTATTTTAAACTTGCTTACAAGCCTCGAGTCTTCTAAATCTGAAAAATTCAACACATTGGTCACTTAAATTTGTATTTTTTTTTTAAATACGGATATAAATTTATTCCCAATACTGTTAGGTTAAAATAAGTGATTTTTTGAAAGATATAATCATAATTATGGAGAGTTAATATGTCAGGCAAAACAAGCAGGCATAAAAAAATTCTGAAGGAACTGGAAAAGTATAACAGGTATGCGAAAATTTATCTTAGGAAAAATTCTCTTGATTTTAAAACTGCATACAATAACTTTCAAAAGTCAGAGGCTTGGACTGAGGCAAAAGCGTTATTGATAGAGTATTTTTCTCTTGGAAATGAAATATTTACATGTCCGATTTGTAATATTGTATTAGACCCGTATTATTCTACTCTACACCACATCTACTACGATAATAAAAAATTGTTCGACCCGAAATATATTAATTTAGTCCATCACGATTGTCATGAACGATATCATCAAAAAAGCGGAATTCCCAGAATAAAAAAGCACATGAAAGTATACATTAAATCTCGGGGTTTTAGAATTTATATTCCTAAATTAAGCAAATTATACATTCGATACGAATTTTGTGTTCTCCTTATAATTATAATTATGTTTTTGGTATTTTATATTTTCAATTAAAAAAAAAAAGGGATAATTAGAAGATAACAAGATCATAGATGTGAATTAAGCCAGTTAATTACATCATTAATAACTTCTTCCCTATTAATTTCATTAAAAATTTCGTGGCGAGCATCTTGGTAAAATTTATGGGTTACATCCTTTATGCCATATTTATTAAGGCGATCAATCATAGCGGTAACTCCCTTGGTCTTGTTACCTATAACGCATAACGAACCAGAGATGAAATGGATGGGTAAATCTTTTGGAATATTTTGTTCTTGCTTCGAGTCATAAATTTTCTCAAATCCGTGAAGGAATTCTAACCAAAGGTTAGCAGGACTCACAAATCCGCACCAAGGATCGTCAATGTATTTCTGAACTTCGTCTTTGTCTCTACTCAACCACTCAAAACCAGTTGCGCCTTCATCGTTATCCCAATCATGGTTGTTGGAAGCAAAGTTCATCTCGTGCATTTTTTGGCTTGGTTCGGTAGGACCGCGTTTTTTAATCTCGCTTTTAAGTAAGAGTTTACCCGCTTTAATGACTAAAGCTCTCACTTTTCCATTAGTGCCACTTAAGATAACACCTTTAAGTTCATTTCCCCAATCCTGAATGTAATCTTGCGTTAGCATAGCACCCCAGGAATGACCTAATAAAAATATCGGTAAATCAGGATGTGCTTTTTTAATTACGTTTGTTAATTCGTGAAGATCGTTTACTACACCTCTCCATCCATTTGGCCCTAGAACTCCAGCGTTACCCTCTAAAGTTTTTTCGGTCAAATCACCAGCAGTTCTCCCATGACCGCGCGCATCGTTGGCATAACACACGTAACCTTCGTTGCATAAAGCTTCAGCTACTCGAGCGTATCGCTTAGCATGTTCTGCTAAACCGTGAACGATTTGTACAACTGCTTTAGGGGAATTATCCGGTTCCCATTTGTATACGAATATTTCAATATTATCTTTATCTTTAAAAGTAAAAGTAGAACTTTTCATTTTTTATTACCTAATTATAATTTTTTTTAGAATTAAGTAATCAATGTCTAAGTTTTGATTATAATGTTACTATTTTTGGGAAATTAATTCATTTTCATTAGAAATGTTTTAGTATTTATATATTAGGATAGTTGGGGATATTATCAGAAATATATCTTTAACAGAAAAAATAAGAAATTTTATAACTATCTAATTTATTAGAGTTTTATGAGTGAAAACAGTGAAAAAGTACTTAGGTCCTATCATTGCAGAGTCTGTGATACCACTCATAAAGTTAGTTTACAGAAAAAAATTATTGAAAATCAATCTAAATTTCCTTTTTCTTACTTTTTTTTACATGGAGAATTAAAAAACATTTTAACAACGCTTTATTTAGATAGACATCTGGAAATTCGAGGCGTAGATGTACAAAAGCTAACAGATGATGATATATTCTCTAAAGATCAAGTAGTTTCAATCACCTCTACATTAGTAAAAGAAATTGAAGAACTTCGTAATGAAAATGAAGAATTACGATTAAAGTTAAAAAAAGAGAGGATGAAGGTAAAGTGAACCAAAACGAATATTATAAAGAATCTTTATAATTATTTAATAAAATTAAGAAGAGTGATATAGAATGTCGTATGCTCGGTATAAAATGTGTATTTTTGGTGATGGTGGAGTAGGCAAGACGACATTAGTAAATCGCTACATCTCCGGTAAATATTCAGAAAATTTTCGTATGACAATTGGAGTAGATTTCTATACAAAAAACATAGAAATACAAGGTATAAGAGTGAACTTACAAATTTGGGATTTTGCAGGGGAGCATCAATTTAAAAATTTATTACCGAATTATGTAATAGGTGCTTCAGGAGGTATTTACATGTACGATATAAGTAGATTTTATAGTTTGACACATCTTGAAGACTGGATCAACCTATTGAATAAAGCACCCGATAGACAAAGAGAAAAATTACCTATTCTATTAGTTGGGAGTAAAAAAGATCTCGAATTAGTAGGAAAGAGAGTAGTCGAAGAAGATTATGCTTCTGAACAAGGAAAGAAATATGGGGTTTTTGATTTTATTGAGTGTTCTTCAAAAACAGGAGAGAATGTTGAGTTAATTTTCCATAAGATAGCTTTAAAAATGCTAGAATCTTCTGGACTTTTATAATCTTCTTTTTTCAAATTAAATAATCAGCATTAATGAACCTAAGACATTTGTGGAGAATTTTCCACCTAAAATAATATCGGATGCTTTAATCCCAGATATTTTTCCACGACATCTATAATTTCTTCT